>NZ_JBWLUT010000040.1:0-33612 GCF_056504575.1 Blautia sp. CGZ-1-C1 | reverse complement strand
TGTAACTTTGTGCTGTAACTGCATTTCCTGTGATAACATTTCTACGATTTTTATGATTTCAGGATCTGACAACACATTTTGTGAAATTTTTCGGTGAAATCTGGAAAAATTGATTGCCTTATAAAAAATTATTATACTTAAGGAACAAATCCATAATCCTATAAATATTTTCTGTAAAGATCCCACGGAATTTAAATAAAATCCAGTAGATGTCTGAACGATTTTTCCGGTTAAAGAAATTACAACATTTCCATTTAAAGGCTTTGGAGTACTAAAATACCGATGATAAATAAAATACTTCAACAGTGGAAAAGGAACTAAACAAAGAAGCAGACAATATTTTAAACATCTATATCGAAACCTGGCTGAAATATAATTATCAAAAATGGTAGATAATGCTATATAAATAATAAAAGGAAAGGTTCCGGCGGCAGACATGGCAATTAATAATAAAATCAGGCTCTTCATAATCCACACCTCATTCTTGGCAGAGTATTAATCGCAAGTATTATTGTTAATAATATTTTTCAGTTCTTCAATACCTGACTCTGACAATTTTGTGTTGTACGTTAATGAAACCAGCAGATCTGAAATAGAACCATTGAAAGTATTATCTACAAAATCTGTAGCATATTTATGTGCTAATTCCTGTTCCGTAAGTTCAGGATAATAGGAACGTTTACACTTATAGCCCTTTCCTTCCGAATGAAGAATCCCTTTTTTCACAAGACGAGTTAAATAAGTGTGTAAAGTTGGTTGAGCCCAACCATAATGTAATTCCGTATTACAATATTTTTCCACTTCAGAAAAAGAAACAGGAGCATTGGTGTTCCAAAAATATTTCATTAGATTATATTCCATTTTCGATAAACCATAGTATGTATCACTCATAAGATTCCTCCAATCAATTAATATTTTATTTTCATTATATTTCTATGATATCCACCATGTTCCATCTGGGTGTTGCTGTAAGGAACCAATCGTTTCTGATAAAACATTTCCCTTAAAATCTCTTACAATCATTTTTTCATAATATTTATATTCTTCGGTTGCACAATTGTTATCATCGTCCCAGCCTTCTTCTACCCAGGCAGAGAGATACACTTTTCCGTCTACTATCATACGTACACTCTCATTAAGAGTTGTGGGAAATCTAAAACTTTCTGGATAGTAGCTGACAAACTCATCATCTTCACTTGTAATGTAAATATCCTCTCCGATAATACGCAGATTATAAAGGTCTACATCCGCTATATTAAATTGTATAATCAACTCTGGAATTTTATCTGGAAGATATCTGAAGAGAGTAATTTTCCCACTATTATAATCTCCTTGTAAAAACCAAAAAAAATTCTTTAAATAAACAGGTGGGCCATATAATACATTCCTCTGTTTTTGAAATGGTTCATAAATTTTACCATTATTGTAATCATAAAAAGAAATAATTGAACCTTGATACCCACCTTTTTTTGACCATTCAATCATATCATAAAAGTCTGTTGTATCACTCATTGAATATCCGATACGAGATTGACCTGAAATTTCTTCGATATATTTTCCTGACACAACTTCAAAACGATTAAGTTTTATAACAATCACCTTCTTATAGCTAAATTTCGATTTACCCATTTATAGTATAGTATATAAATGTACATGAAATGTCAATAAATATATTACATGAATGTAGAATAATTTTATTGACATCATTGTAGAATAATGATATTCTATAACCAAACAGAAACAAGTATAAAAGTAGTACTATCAGTTTTTTTGCAGCGAAAGGAATATTTTAACAAACTGCCAAATTTAGAAAGAGGTGATTTTATGTTGAGACAACATAAAAAAATTACAGCAGTTGTAGGGTTGACTATAAGTGCCTTGATGATTTCATCTGCATGCTATGCTCAGGATGATCCGAATGATGGATATGTTATTCACTATGACTTTGAAACTCAGGAAACTACTTATTATGGTTACGACAAAGAAAATCATGAATTTTACGAAGTAGATGATTATGTTGAACCTGATCGTACAGCCAGTGATGGAACTGCTGATATTGCTGATGCTCCAGATGAGATGGAGGGAGTAGATCCGGGAAATATTTATGTGGATAATCAGTCAATAAAAGAAGACGTTGATAATCCATATACAATTCTTCTTTTCAGTGGAAGTATGCCAACTGTATACAAATATAACAAAGAACAACCAGACGATCCATGGACTGTTGTAAGTCAGGAAAAAGTAAACTTGTTAGAAGGTAAGGTAAATAAAGTATCAAAATCCTACTTGATTTTTACAGATCAAAATAATGATGATATTAAAGTAAAAATCAAGAAGGATGAGCGGTGGCATCCAGGTGATGAAATTAAAGTGTTCGGCTTAACGAAAACGAAAGATGGAAAGGTTAAGCTTGCAAAGCAGTATGGATATTATAAGGTTGAATAATATATTAGGAAAAGAACACACATTAATAGAGTAAAATATATGAAAAAGGTCTTGGAACTTTTACAGTTTCAGGGCTTTTTTCTTTTGGGTAAATTCTTGGCATATTGTTAAGCGTGAAAAGTAGTGGACTTTTTGGATTGTAACTGCCGGATTTGAGCGACTAATGGCTTGCCATTAGTCGTATTGGGTTACTACTTTTGACAGAGAAAACATTGAATTGGGAGACCGAACTCTGGAGAGAGGATACGGTCGGGAGGAAGCAGGGAAGGAGAGAGTGACTATATGCCTAAGACTGTGAGTGTGCATAATGGCAGCGCAGCAAATCGAGAGCATAACCGGCGTAATCCCAGAACAACCGGTCAGATGCCATATATACAGCAGGATCTTGTTCATCATAATGAGACATGGATAGATATTCCTGTCCGAGAAGCCTATAAGCAGATTTTCCAGACTGCAGTCGATGATTACAATCGTCGTCAGTCAAGACCAGAGAGGAAGATTAGAGATTATTACAATCAGATTAGGAAATCAGCTAAGAAACATACCGCCTATGAGCTGATTATCCAGATTGGAGATAAGAATGACACCGGCTTGTCGGCAGACAATGAGATTGCCTGTCTCCGAGAATATTATAATAATTGGCAGCAGCGTAATCCTAATCTTTTTCTGTGTGGGGCATATCTGCATCGGGATGAGTCTACAGTCCACCTGCATATGGACTATATCCCAGTGGCACATGGATATACCAGAGGGATGTGTATCCAAAACGGACTGGTACGGGCGTTGGGCGAACAGGGATTCTTCAAAGAAGGCAGACAGACTGCTCAAATTTTATGGGAGAAGCGCGAACGACAAGAACTGGAACGTATTGCCCGGGATCATGGCATTGATATCTATCATCCGGATGGTGAGAAGAGACATCACCTGGATACGGAGATATACAAGCTTACGCAGGAAATTTCGCGTCAGCATATAGAATTAGACCAAAATGCGAATGACCTTAAGACAGGAAAACAGGCCCTTGATGATGTCCAAAATGCATTATCTGCAGATAGACAGGAATATACCATGCTCCGGCAGCAGCTTAGTAATGCCAGAAGAGCGATAGATGTTTATGAAAAGTTGAAACAGGAGTATGGGAGTCTACAGGATTCTTACAGAGAACTGCAAAATCAACATAATCAACTTATACAGGCAACTACTATAATCAAGGGTACGAGTAGAGAAGAGGTACCTCATCGTCGTTCTATTGTGAGTGGTAATTATAGTGTTCCGGAAGATGAGTACAAGTTGTTGTTGTCTGACCATCAGATTGCTGATACATACCGTAGAGAATTGGCAAAATACCAGCAGCAGATAGAGAGGCTGGCAGAGAAAAATCAGAAATTAGCAGAAAGTCGTGATATATACCAGGATGAACATTTGTATTTGAGAGAAAAATTGTTAGAGGTTAATAGATATCTTAATATGGTTGGATTGTTAGATGATTATAATGATTATCATCAGGAGCAGGAACGACAGAGGAATGCAGACATAACGGAACAGATTAGTTATGATGTTTCAGATCGGGCGGAAAATTTTGCGGAATGGGAACCGGAACGTTAGGCATTGATTTTTCCGTGTCAGAACTGGGAATGTATATAACAGGATATAATAATTATGACACATGGGAGTGCATCGAGAGAAACTCACTTAGAGTAATGCGCTCTTGTACTCACTTCGAGGTGTCAATCCTTTCGTTTTATCTCCTGGTGTATTTTTCTTCCAGACACCAGGAGAGTTTTAAGATTTTTGCATTACGCGAAAAAATATGATGGTCCCGTGGATTAGCCCCCGGAAAATAAAATATAAGCCAAAAAAGTGAATTCGAATTCACTTTTTGGTAGGCGACTGTATATTTACATAATGTAGAAAGAGACGGCTTCATTAATTTTTAAATGCAGTCTCTTTTTTGGTGTTATGAGAGTTCGGAAAATAATTCATTTTTATATTTATAAAATGTGTTTCGCGAAATTGCGAGGATATCTATAATTTCTCGGTCACACATATTTCCGTCAAAGGCTTTAGACATTTTTTTGATAAGTGGTTTCATCGCTTTGGATTTTTTTGTGGTCAATCGGCTACCTTTGACCTGACCAATCTGTTTTTGCTTGGCAGGGGGAAGAAACGGATTATCACGTTGGACAATCTTAATTCCTTCTGAAATACGTTGGTGCAGATCTGTAACTTCCTTTTCGGATTGTTGAAATGCGATGCGTATTTTTTCGAGAGTTTCTTCGTCTTGAAATACGGTGATGGCATCTAATACAGATTGGATTAGATTATCTATAGATTTTTTACCAGTATGAGCTATCTCATATTTTCGATTTTGCATGCGTTTATAATATTCGGTGTTGATATGTGGCTCTTTTATAAACATTAAATCAACGCCTTGATGAAGTAGCTGCATGTAATGGTGCAATGATACATTCGGTAGACGGTATTCAACCAAGGGATTTGTTATGGCGATTAAAGTGTACCAGAAGTATGATGACAGAGGGGCTCTTGAGCAAATATGTATATAAATATAATTCTGAAAAAAAGCAGTTAGAGCAAATGTATCTGTAGAAAATGTATTGTAGATTGAAAGAAAGCTGTATCTTTGATGATGCAGCTTTTTAAAAAGAAAGTTGAGAAATGTGGAAATGATTAAAATCAGATTAATGGGGGAAAGAGAAGAGATAAAGATCATAATTGAAAACATTAGTCATATTAATGATGTTAGAATTTTGTCCCTGTCAGATTTCTATGCCAATAGAGGAGGGGCAAGTGATTATGGAAGAATCTATATGGAAGTGGAGAAAAAAGATGCTGTGTAATGTTATATGGAAAGGAAGGGTATAGGAATGAAAGGCAAAATGTTAAAAGAAGTACAATTTGTGGATGACGAACATGAAAAATTTTTCTTGGATAATATTGTAAGATGCAGATATGAGGAGGTGTATCATCATGCCCTGATATATTGTCTGGGAATTAGCGAGACTACGCGAAGGAATATAGACAGTATTTATGATTTTGCAACAGGATGCATTAAAACAGAATGTCTTTGTGAAGACTGGCAGACGAGCGGGAGTATTAGAATTGTAAGATTAGCATTTTGTCTATATTGTGAAGGAACACCGAGTGTAAATGATATGGAGGATGTGGATTCTAAGTTGGCAGAATGTAGAGAATACACAGTAGGACAGATTTTCTGCTGCGAATATGCTAAATATTTTTTGGAAGCGATTAAATTAAGATATCCGGAATATTGCTTATGATTATTTGGTCGTGGATAAAATGTGAGTATTGTCACAAAGAGGTATAAAAGAGTTGCTTTTTTCGCTGAATTGAATATACTTATAAGCAGGAATAGAAATGTTCTCGATGTAAGAGCATCGTTAAAAGTTGGGTTGCAGATGGAGCAGGGTAACTTTCCATTTCATTAGATGTTTTATCTGGACATCGAGCCTGGCAGCTTGGATAAAGCTGTAGTCCACGTGGGGGACTTAATGATTTCCACGTCGTTATGGGTATCTTAACTGGATGCCGAGGCTGACAACCAGCAGAAAACTCTTTATAAATGGATTTTCAGAGGAGTGTGGGTAGAAACCATGCTCCTTTTTATTAATTATGAAAGATGAAAGAGTAAAAAATATTAGAAATATTATTTAGTTCAAGATTAGCTTAATATAGTCTAAATAAATAGAGAGATAATATGATATATACGCACCGCATAGTTTTCTTTATACAAATTTTATAGAATATTTTTTGTGAGAATGCTATACTGTAAGTAGTAATAGGAAAGAAATATAATATGTAATGAAAGGGGTAATATATAATGGAAGTTGTTCGTAAAATTGTAGATGCAAAAAAATTGATGTCTGTGATTCCATTGCCAGAGACTATGCGTAACAGGCGAGTGGAAGTCATTGTATTACCTGCTGAGGAACAGAAAGTTTCTGAGAATTTAAAGAAGAGTGGCAATATAGAATCTTTAGTGGATTCATTAGTAGGAGTTATTCGGGACACGGGTATGACACTGGAGGATTATCGCGCTGAAAGGCTGGGAAAGTATGAGAATCTTGATTGATACAAATGTAATATTGGATGTGTTGTTGAAACGATCTCCATTTTACGAAACAGCGATAGAAGTTTTAAAGTTATCGGCAAGAGATGATATTCAGGAATTTGTTTCAGCTTCAGCAATTACAGATATTTACTACATTGCATATAAGAATTTAAGAGATAAGGCAGCAGTAAGAGAGCTTCTGAAAAAACTGCTTTTGATTGTGTCCGTGGCAGGTGTTTCGGAGGAAGAAATCCAAAAAGCACTGGAATTGGAATGGAACGATTTTGAGGATTCTGTACAGTATTCAGTAGCAGCACTAAATGAGATGGATGGAATAATTACTCGAAATGTAAAGGATTATTCATCAGCAGAAATGCAGGTATGGGAACCGGCTCAGTTTCTTGAAAAAACAAAGTGCTGATTTGCTTACACTTTTGATTACACTCAAAAGAAGGTGTGCTGAACCCTCCTGTTTTTCTAGGTTTGCAGACCTGAATTCCGGTTCGATTCCGGTCTGCGGCATGATTTTAAGTGAGAGAAACGTTGTAAAATCAACGTTTCTCTTATTTTTTTCTTATAGGTTTTGAACACACTTGAATCAAGTGAATTCCATGCTTCGATAAAAGGGCAACAATTATCTGAGAATCTGTGTTAGAATAAAGATAATAAGAGATAAACAGAAAGAGAGAAACGAAGTAATGTCACAAAAACAAAACACGTTAACAAGAACAGGAATCGTAGCACTTCTTGCCTGTGTATGCTGCATTTTATGGGGAAGTGCAATTCCGGTGATCAAGACGGGATATAGCTTGATGAATGTAGATTCCGCAGACACTGCCAGTCAGATCGTATTTGCCGGAATTAGATTTACATTGGCAGGAATTCTGGTTCTGATTTTTGCATCTGTTCGTGAGAAAAAGATTATGATCCCGGACAGGGAAATCCTGAAATATGCTGTGCCGGTATGTCTGGCTCAGACAGTAGGACAGTATTTTTTCTTTTATATAGGCGTTGCGCATACGTCCGGAGTTAAAGGTGCTATCATTACCGGGCTTGGAAATTTTATCGCAATTTTATTGTCCTGTCTGGTTTTTCGAAAAGAACGTATGACGGGGAGAAAAATTGCAGGCTGTGTACTGGGATTTGCAGGAGTTGTAGTAATTAATCTTATGGGAAATTCTCTTGATATGGGATTTAAGCTGATAGGAGAAGGATTCATTCTGATTGCACAGCTTTCCTATGGAATCTCTACGGTACTGATCAATCTTTTTTCCAGAAAAGTCTCTCCGGTGGTATTGAGCGGAACCCAGTTTACGATGGGAGGGATTGTCCTGACATTGATTGGTATCGGAATGGGAGGTCATTTGGGAAATGTTACAGTGGGAGGTGTGGCTATCATCTTTTATCTGGCAATGGTTTCTGCGGTGGCTTATACACTCTGGTCGGTTCTGCTTGCATGGAACGATGTCTCGAAAGTTGCTATTTTTGGATTTGTCAATCCGTTGTGCAGTGTGATATTGTCCGCATTGATACTTGGAGAGGTAAAGCAGGCATTCAATATCGGAAGTCTGGTGGCTCTGATCCTGGTTTGTGCCGGAATTTATATTGTCAATGCGAAGGTAAAAGACTCGAAAAGGGAAATATAAAACCATGTAAGCAAAAGGGGTTGTTTTGAAGATGTAATTCAGCGATATCCCATAAACAAGTATAAAAAAATGAAGCAGACAAAACATCTGCTTCATTTTTTTATACTTGTATTCTGTCTGCAACTTCGTTTCCCAGAACGATTTTTCGATTAGCGGAAGAAATGATCAGAGAGTCGTGGAATTTCTGAAGGACGCGGATCGTACTGCCTTCATGAATGTCCATATCGTTCATAGCTTTCATAACTTCTGGCAGTCCGAACATCCATTTGATCGTATAAGTGCTTCCCTGACTGGATTTTGATAATGAATGCATAAAAACAACCTCCTTGCATAGAAATAAGGCGGGTAATTAAAATTTACCTGGTGTCAGGTATTTGTCATACCTGAAATTGACAGAGACACATGGAAACGGATTACCATAAAATTACTAAAAGTTAATATCAGATAATTTGTTTCTTAAGTTTTAATAATTGTATAACTGTAAGTGCCAGTTCGTCAATTATAACATTATTCTATGCAATATCTGAATAATCCTTCATTTATTCAGATATTTCAGGCTGACTGAGGCTTTTTTATCTGTGCAATCAGATTCGCAGACAAGTGGATGATATAGTTATTTCGATAGATCAGGTAAGTCCCTGGATTCAATTCCGGATATCCGATTACTCGAAAGTTATTCTACGAATTTCAGATTTTCCAGAGCATAGCGGAGTGCCATGCACATCAGTTCATTTCTCGAACGTCCGCTTTTTGCAGATAATTTATCATATTCTTCCTGAAGTTCACGTTCAAGTCGGATGGTCATAGTAATAGATTTATCCTCTTTTTTATCAGTATATTTTGGCCGGACAATAAAATCTTTTGTCATGATTATACCTCCTATAATATAAAGTATAATTACAAGGCATTGACATTGATATATCACAAAACTATAATACATATATGTAACACGATGCAAAAGAAAAAGCATTGCCATAGGTTTATATGCTACAAAAGAGGGGAATATTATAATTAGTGTAGCAGTAGATTTCCGGAATAATTTTACGTTTAAATTTCTTATTTCCGCATTACCATTGGTTGTTATAGCTACCACTACGTCTTGAAATAAAAATTTATCCGGAAAGATTATTTCAAGAATCAACTTGTTAGTACACTGATGATTAGCTGGGATTAATTTTTAGAGAGTTAGAAGAATAATGAAAAGTATAATTCAGAAATTGTACAATCTGTACATGGAAGAAAATGACAGGACAGACATTGAGAGGCTGAGAACACAGGGCGATGATCTGTGTAAAAAGAAAAGAGAGGATGCCTATCAGTCATACCAGAAACTACGCTCCAGGCTGACAGGAGAACTGGCAGAGGAACTGGACGTACTGATGGATAAACATCTGGAAATATTTCCACAGGAATTGGAAAACAGTTTTGAGGCAGGATTTAAAACAGGAGCAAAATTGATGTGTGAAATTTTTTCAGAAGAAGCAGAGACAATAAAGAGATAAGGTTCGTTCCGTGACCAATGACAAGAAAGACAAAAGCTTATAGATTTGCAGACAGATGCCCGTGGAGAGATCCGCGGGCATTTGTCTGAGGAAAAACGTTAGTTATTCGTAACTGTTCAGTTCCCTGCTGATAGCAGACTGCTGAATAGTTACAGCTATTCAATAAATCGTGATTGCGTTTTTGTTACTTTAGACAGTCGCAGGAGATTTATCCTTATCAGCAGTTGCAAGAGTATTAAATGGAATCTCATTTAAAAGCCGCTCAATCGTATGCATATGCTCATTCATAATTTTTTCTGCAAGAGGTGCATCTTTGTCAGTTATTGCATGAACAAGTCGTGTGTGCTGAGAATCAATTTCAGGTGCATCGTTGTTCTTTTTCATAAAATAAGAACGTATTCCGGTAATCATGTTTTCTGTAAGCTGGGCAGAAGCATTCAACACGCTCAGGATTAATGGATTTGCAGAAATCTGTGCAATTTTCATATGCAGATCACGATCCAGATCACCGCGGACTTTTTCATCCTGGGTGCTGTCCAGTTTGGCAATAATAAGCTGGAGTTCAGCTGCATCTAATGGTGTACAGTTTTGGGCTGCGAGAAATGCAGCTTTACTTTCCAGTGCACCTCGAAGCTGCAGGGCATCCTGAATTTTACTGTTATACATCTGAAACAGGATAGATAATGGCTCAGTAAGACAGTTGCGGAGATCTGCTGCAATATAATTAGCGCCGCCATGTACGCTGACGGTAATCCCCAGCAGGGAAAGTGCTTTCAGAACTTCACGTAAAGCAGGTCTGGAAATCCCGAATTCTTCAGCCAGAATACGTTCCGCCGGAAGAGCATCTCCCGGTTTCAGTTCTCCGGTCTGGATTTTCTCGATGATTTGTTTGAGAACATCATTGAATGTGCTGGTTTTATCTATTTTTCTAAACATCTATTTTCCTCTTTCTTTATCCTTTTGTCATACAGCGGAATGCACGTATATTTATTATTATAACTTATAAAAACACAGATGCAACTGATTCTTTTTGAATTTATTGTGTCTGTTTAGTTACTGTTCACTGGTAATATCCCGCGAGGTGTTTTTTGTGAGCGAAGGTCACCTACAGGACCTGCCACTGGCAGCTTCTTACGGATGCATGGAAACTTTGCGGTATATTTTGCAGAAAGCCTTTTTCAAACACACTCTAAGACAAAGGATTTTGACATAAACTTGCAAAAAGTTATAACTTATTTATAAATTTTATAATTTTATTAGAAATTAGACAAATTTCTCTCACATTTATACGTTATGATATTTACATCTTAAGGAGATGACAGACCTTAAGAAAAAATCTTTCCTTTCCCTAAAAAGTGTAAAATGAACAGTAGATCACCGCTCAACCGACAAGATCGCCGGAGGGGCGGTGATTTTATTTTATAAGAACCCTGTGCTGAGTTCTTATGAACGTCTGTAACGGTTGAAGCAGGCGTAGATTTCCTGAGAACGTGGGACGGCATAGCCACAGGAAATTTTATGATTGTCTGCGAAGAAAGCCAAACCGTTTTGAGTCAGATTTTTTTGCAGGAATTCTACGATTTCAGGAAGTGTTCTTTTTCCATCAATCAGGTGTTCTACCGCATATTTCAGAAGGAGACTTAAAGCGGCAGTTTGTTCTGTATCGATCAGCTGCTCGATATAGCGAAGATCGATTTCCTGCCGGCCAAGAGAGAATCCGTCTGTTTTGGAGACTTTGGTTTTTAAACGTTCAGGTCTGTCATTATTGTGCTGGTGTCTGTTACGCTGTGAAGAACCAGAAGATTGCACTGCTTTCGTCATTATACGGTGACTTTCTGGAATGCGAAATTCCGGAACCGGAACATTCGCCAGAGGATATTGGCCGCATAATGATTTGACAGAAGCGGTAATGTCCTTGGGTATATAATTGTCCATCTGAATGACTGTGTCTGCAATATGAAAGAATGCTCCGGAACTTCCAGCTACCAGTATGGTAGAAATACCTGCTTTTTCATAAAGGTCACGTGCACGCTCAAGGAAAGGAGTGATTGGCTCTTTATCCCGTTGAATGACTTGCTGCATAAAGGCGTCCCGTACCATAAAATTAGTGGCAGAAGTATCTTCATCAAGAAGGAAAAGCTGGCTTTTTGCTTCCATACTTTCTACGATTCCGGCCGCCTGGGAAGTACTTCCGCTGGCGTCCAGTGTGGAAAAACAATGGGTATCTTTTTTATTTGGAAGGTCATTGATGAAGAGAGAAATATCGACATCTTTGATAAAACGGCCTTCCTCAGAACGAAGCTTAACAGCTGTGTTATCTGTGATTACATATTCGCGTCCATCTCCTGGGATATGATTATATACGCCAAGTTCAAGCGCATTCAGAAGAGTAGATTTGCCATGATAACCACCGCCTACGATCAAAGTGATTCCCTTTGGAATTCCCATTCCTGTGATTGTTCCTTGGTGTGGAAGCTCCATGGAAATACGCAGACTTTCAGGAGAATTGAAAGGGATGGAATCCTTCATAGGGCGGGAAGAAATGCCGCTTTCTCTGGGAAGAATAGCACCATCAGCTACAAATGCGCAGAGATTTCGGCAGGACAATTCATGACGGATGAATTCCTGATCTTCGGCAAGCTGCATATAATTTAACAGGTTCTGTGCATCAAGACTGCAATAGAAGAAAGACTTGCGAACACATACAGGCAGGAAATCAAAAAGAATTTTTTCCAGTTCTGTGGCGTTAATGGTACGTCCATTGGCAGGAAAGCCTACAAAGAAACGGACGGTTATGCCTTTTTCATTGATTTCACACGCTGTTCGGGAAAGAATTTCCTGATCGCAGTGGCTTACTGTGATAAGACCGCTTTTACCGGAGCCTTTTGCACGGAAACTAAAGTGGCTGACCTGTTTTTCAAACTGGCGGGTGAGGTAGTCACAAAGAGTTGTTCTGGAGAGAAAATTTTTACAATATTCTTTCGGAAAGCGGGCATCTGTGTGGGAAATCTGGACGCTTACGTGAGAAGGGGATGCAAAAGGATCACCCTGTACATGGTCGATGGAAAGAAGATAATTTCCGAAATGATAGACACCTTTCAGAGCTTTGTAGGCTGGATAACTTTTTCTGTTTATGGAATGAAGCTGCTGACGCAGCTCTTCTGAATTATTCATGTGGAAACCTCCTGAATTAATTGATAGATTGTTATTTTTTACACGCTGTTATTCAGCAGAGTGTTTTGACATGTATATGCCAAAATTCCAAGATATACAAGCCTCAATTCCATTGTTGCTGCAAGCGATCTGGAATTAGGGATACATTATTGAGAAACGAAGTGAACAGCTATGTAGAATCTAAATATAACTATAATAGAAGCTAAGAAGATTGTCCAGACACAGGAAGTTAGGAATAAAAAACTTTTTGAGCTTAACATCATTGTATGGAAAAATTAAGAAGGATGTTTTATAATAGAAAAAGCAATACTAGAGTCAGATAGTTGCCGAAAAAATAAACGGCGGCAACGTCAGATAGAAAGGCGGAATCATAAATGGAACGTAGAAATGCATGGCTTTCTTATACAGAAGCAGAAGAAAAAGAATTAGAAAAGACTGCGAAAGCATATCGAAACTTTCTTAATGTAGGTAAGACAGAACGCGAATGCGTGACACAGATCGTGAAAGAAGCCCGCGAAGCAGGTTATGAATCTCTGGAAGAAAAGACTGCAAAGGGTGAGAAACTGAAAGCCGGAGATAAAATTTATACAGTAGGAATGAAGAAAATCGTTGCGCTTTTCCATATCGGTCAGGATGATATTGAAGAGGGAATGAACATTCTGGGTGCACATATCGATTCTCCGCGTCTTGATGTAAAACAGAATCCTCTCTATGAAGATACAGACCTCGCATATCTGGATACTCATTACTATGGAGGTGTTAAGAAATACCAGTGGGTAACACTTCCACTTGCAATCCATGGAGTAGTAGTAAAGAAAGACGGAAGTGTAGCAGAGGTAAATATTGGTGAAGATGAAGAAGATCCAATCGTATATATTACAGACCTTCTGATCCATCTGGCAGGAAAGCAGATGCAGAAAAAAGCTGCCGAAGTAATTGAGGGAGAGAATCTTGATATTCTGATCGGAAGCAGACCATTAAAGGATCTTCCGGATGATAAGAAGAAAGAGGCAGTGAAACAGAATGTACTGAATATCCTCAAAGAGAAATATGCCATAGAAGAAGAGGATTTCCTTTCTGCTGAACTTGAAATCGTACCGGCAGGTAAGGCAAGAGAGTGTGGCCTTGACAGAAGTATGATCGCGGCTTACGGCCAGGACGACAGAGTCTGCGCGTATACTTCTCTGCTTGCAATGCTTGAAATGGAAGCACCGAAACGCACCTCATGCTGTCTGCTCGTAGACAAAGAAGAAATCGGAAGCGTAGGTGCAACAGGAATGCAGTCCCGTTTCTTTGAGAATGCAGTGGCAGAACTTCTGGATGCAATGGGCTGCTACAGTGAGCTGAAACTAAGAAGAGCGATGAGGAATTCCAGCATGCTTTCCTCCGATGTAAGCGCGGGTTATGATCCTTCTTATGGAGAAGCATTTGAGAAAAAGAATGCCGCTTATCTGGGAAGAGGTATCGTACTGAATAAATTTACCGGAGCAAGAGGTAAATCCGGATCAAATGATGCAAATGCAGAATATGTGGCAAGAGTAAGAAACATTTTTGATACTCATGAAATCGCATTCCAGACTGCTGAGCTTGGTAAAGTAGATGTAGGTGGTGGCGGAACAATCGCATATATCGCAGCTTTATATGGAATGGAAGTAATCGACAGCGGTGTTGCGGTACTGAGCATGCATGCGCCTTGGGAAGTAACGAGCAAAGCAGATGTTTATGAAGCGAAGAAAGCGTATAAGGCATTTTTACTGGATGCATAAAAATATGAAGAAAATGCAGTTTTTGTTTCGTTTATAGTTAACAGAGACTTGCTGATTCCACAGAAAAGGACAGAACTTTTTGGAAAATTAAGGATCTGTCCTTTTCTTTATAGCAATTTCAGAAAATACTGTAATTAATCCAGCCCATCAGAGAGTGAAACCCTGCTGGAGTGTCTTACTTGCATTATTTTCTGGAATTGTTATAGGAAATTACTTTGTAATTTTTTCGGGATATAATAAGATCCGTCGGGATGAATGAATTATGGCGGATAATATATTGTATATTGGAATTGCGGGATAAATGGAGGAAAAAATGGGAGAAGCGCTGATCAGAGTAAAAGATTTGTGTAAGATATATAATCCCGGTGAGAATGAAGTGCGGGCACTGGATCATATTAATCTGGAAATCGATAAAGGTGAATTTGTTGCGATCATCGGACAGTCGGGATCTGGAAAATCTACATTTATGAATATGCTTGGGTGTCTGGATGTTCCTACTTCCGGTGAATATTTTCTGAATGGTACAGATGTATCTACGATGGAAGACAATGAACTTTCAGAAGTGAGAAATCGAGAGATTGGATTTATTTTTCAGGGATTTAATCTGATTTCCAATCTGACTGCCATAGAGAATGTAGAACTTCCCCTGGTATATAGGGGTGTGGACAGAAAAACCAGACATAAACTCGCCGTGGAATCCCTGACCATGGTCGGGCTTGAGAAACGAATGGATCACAAACCAAATGAAATGTCAGGCGGACAGCAGCAGAGGGTTGCCATTGCCAGGGCGATAGCAGCGCAGCCACCGGTAATTCTGGCGGATGAGCCAACTGGAAATCTGGATTCTGCGTCCAGTAAGGAGATTTTGCAGATTTTGAAAAATATGCATGAGCAGGGGAAAACAGTCATACTGATTACTCATGATAACGGGATTGCTGCACAGGCGAGACGTGTGGTCAGGATTATAGATGGCAAGATCGAGTCAGATTTCGTTAATGAGAATTATGGAAAAGAAGAATACGTGAAAAACCAGCTGGATGCCTGAATGATGTTTTGTAAATAGCAGATGTATTAAGCTGCATACGGAAAGCTATATTATTGGAGTGAGATAAATAACAGAATGATTGCATTAACTGCATTATTTTCTGAAATTGCTATAGATGCGAGGAGGAATCAGGTAAAATTATGAAAAAAAAGAAGAGTAAAAAGAAAATTATCATAGGTGCAGCTGCTGTTTTAGTTGTTGCAGGCGGTGTTACGGTAGCAGGACAGAGAAATTCAAAGGAAACGCAGATTCCGCAGGTGCCGGTAGTAACGGCTGAGATGGGAGACGTTGAAGAAATCGTAGATGCTACAGGAACAGTAGGAAGTGAAGAGGAAAAGACATATTATTCTCCGGTAAACGCAGAGTTAAAAACAGTTTCTTTTTCCCAGGGAGATGTGATAAAAAAAGGAACAAAGCTGATTGAATTTAACACAGAGGATCTGGAGAAAGATAATCAGAAGGCTGAACTGAATTTAAAATCAACGAAATATGATACGAAAGACACCCGGAATAAATCTGATAAAGCAGAGAAGAAGCAGAAAGATGCGAAAAAGAATGTTCAGGAACTTGAGAAGAAGATAAAGGATAAGAAAGCTTATGTGGCGTCTTTGAAGTCTCAGATTTCGGCGGCAACAGCTGCGGCTCAGCGGGAAGCAGCAGCTCAGGCGTCTGCACAGGCAGCAGCCCAGGCCCAGGCACAGCAGCAGGAAGCGCAGGCAAAAGCCCAGGCCGAGGCGAAGAAACAGCAGGAAATTCAGCGCAAATATCAGGCGGCGCTTAATACATATAAGACAGAAACCCTGCCACAATACCAGCAGAAACTTTCCGAGCTGAATTCGCAGTATAACCAGGCACAGAGTACCTATAATCAGGCAGACACTGCATATCAGATGGCATTTGCCACATGGCAGGCAGATCCTTCTGATGAAAATATACAGGCCCTGAATGCCGCAGAAACTTCCAGAACTCAGGCACAGATTGCAATGCAGCAGGCAAAACAGGTATATGAGGATTATAAACAGCAGACACCTCAGATGCCGGACCTGGCTGATTTTACTCAAAATAGTTCCGGATCTTTAGAAGAGTTTACAGATGGTACAGAAGATGATACATCAGAGGAAGATACAGCGTCGGGAGATTATGCCTATAGTGGAAGTGACAGCAGCGCAGTAACTGCCGATACTTCTGCGTTGGAGAGTGCATTGGAATCAGCCAGCGATGAACTCGCCGAGCTTCAGTCGGATCTGGCTTCTGAGAAAGCAATCGCAGAAGCAGATTCCACGAGTCTGACAAAAGAGGAAAAAGAGAAGTTAAAAGTAACCGATAACCTTTCTGAATTGGATGCAAAATCAGCTAAAGAGCTGGTGGAGGAAGGAAAGAAAGGAATCACAGCGGAATTTAACGGAATCGTTTCCAAGGCAGATATCAAACAAGGGGCAGCAGTTACCCAGGGAATGGAGCTTTTTACCATTCAGAATACAGATAAAGCGAGTGTGGATGTGACTCTTTCCAAATATGATTATGATACGGTAAAAGAGGGACAGTCTGCAGAAATCACACTTGGTGATAATACTTATCAGGGTACGGTGACTAAGATGAGTCATATTGCAGTGCAGAATGAGAAAGGCACACCTGTTATTTCTGCGACGGTAAGCATCAATGATCCGGATGATGATATTTTTCTGGGAGTAGATGCAAAGGTCAAGATTCATGCAGCATCTGCAAAGAACGTTGTAACTCTTCCGGTGGAAGTGGTGAATATCGGAAAAGATGGATCTTTCTGTTATGTGATAGAGGATGGTCTGGTGACGAAAAGAGATATCACAACAGGAATCAGCTCAGAGGACTATGTGGAAGTTATAGATGGAATCAAGGAAGGCGAAGAGGTAATTTCTGATCTGGGAGATTATACAGAAGGAATGGAAGTACAGGCAGTTTCTGAACAGACGGGAGAGGATGCCGATGAGTAATCTGTATGAATATATCAAAATGGCAGTCCATAATATTATGGCAAATAAAGGCCGTTCTTTTCTGACTATGCTTGGTATTATCATTGGTATTGCATCCGTAATCGCAATCGTGTCTATTGGTGAGGGAACTAAGAATCAGATGAACAGTGAGATTGATGACATCGGTGGAGGACAGATTGCCATCAGTGTCAGCAGTGACGCCCAGACAGCGGAAGAGTGGATTACTGCTGATGATGTGGAGGCGATCAGAGAGCTGGACGAAGTGGAAGGTGTAAATGTTTCTGATTCTTTTGACGGAGAAACGACTACCGGTAAGGGAAACTTCACACTTATGGTGACCGGAGAAGGACCTGATGCGAAGTTGTTAAATAATGCAACGATGAAGCATGGAGTCTATTTTGGGGAAAATGAGGTCCAGGAAGGGAAAAACGTTTGTGTAATTTCTGATTCAGATGCGAAAAGGCTCTTTGGTACAGATGATGTTGTGGGAATGAGCATAGATGTTAACTGCTATGGTCTGACTAAGAGCTTACGTATCTGCGGTGTGACGACGCAGAAGGAGAATGGAACCTTTGTAAGCTATACATATGAAGGAATGCCGGTTACGGTTAATGTTCCATATACGACAATGAATGAGTTTACCGGTGTATCGGATTATTTTTATTCTGCGACGATACAGGGAGATAAGAGTCTGGACAGTCAGAAAGTTGCAGACAAGGTAGTGAGTCTGCTTGAAAAAAGACACCAGTGTGCTGGTGAGGATTATTTTCAGGTGCAGAGTTTCCAGGATATTATGAGTTCCATGAATCAGATGCTGGATATGGTAACTGCATTTATCTCCTTTGTCGCAGGAATTTCACTGCTGGTTGGAGGAATAGGCGTTATGAATATCATGCTGGTTTCTGTCACAGAACGTACCAGGGAAATTGGTATCCGTAAATCATTGGGAGCGAAGACTTCTTCTATTATGATGCAGTTTCTGGCAGAGGCTGCGATTCTGACTGTAATTGGTGGTCTGATAGGCATTGTACTGGGCGTGATCGGAGGGTATGCGATCTGCTCAATTATAAGCAGCAGTATGGAAATGACGATCACCCCTGGAATCAGCCTGAAGACGATTCTGGCGGCAACACTATTTTCTTGTGCGGTGGGTGTTTTCTTTGGAATCTATCCTGCCAAAAAAGCCGCAAAACTCAGCCCGATTGAGGCACTTAGACGTAATTAAGTTGTTGCAATTGCCATAATTGTACTGTTCAAAAGAAAAAAATAAAAAAATTCAAAAAAAGTGTTGACAAATCATTCAGTATAGAGTAGAATACTCATTGTTGTGAGGGACACGAGATAAGAACTTCACAAGGATGTGCGTTTAGCTCAGCTGGATAGAGCGTTTGGCTACGGACCAAAAGGTCGGGGGTTCGAATCCTCTAACGCACGCTAAACCTCTGGAGATTAAGATTTCCAGAGGTTTTTTTCTTGGCAAGTTATTGACTCTTTGGCTGTTTTCGATGGTATATTTATTTCCCAATTTGATTGAACTTCATGGAAATTGTGTTGACATCAGTGTATAGTCAGAGTAAAATTAAAGAAAAGAAAAAAAGATACTTAAACAATAAGTATTTTTGTATATATTTTTTGGGAATTGTATTGATTTTTGCGATACAGCATATAATGTAGATAAACAAGGAAACTTGTTTTGAGAGAGGTCCTGCTTTAGTGGACGATTCAAAATAGAGAGAGGTCCTGCTTTAGTGGACGATTCAAAATGAGAGAGGTCCTGCTTTAGTGGACAGAAAGCTGTTTGTTTAATGCAAACAGCTTTTTTATTTAAAGGAGAAATATGGAAAATGAAAGCCCAATTCTTTATTATGTTAGACAAGGAATATTTAAAATATCTACATAAGGAAGATTATAGAGTAAGTGTTAAATTTAATAATAGACCATTTGCAGGAATTGTTACATTAGTAGGAGACAGGAAATATATTATTCCGCTTACATCTCAGACAACAGAAGAAAGAAAAAATGCAGGAAAAAATAAGAAAGAAGTTCCCTTATAACTACATTTGTGACAGAAACTTCCGGAAAAGAGATTTCAAATCTTTTATACAATAATATGATTCCAGTTAATGAACAGATTATTACGGCATTAGAAATTGATCCGGAAACGGACACATATGAATCTAATGAGATACGATATTTAAGAAAAAACTGGGAAACTATTAAGAAAAAAGCGGAAAAGATTTTTAATCAGAGGTATGATATAGAATCACATAATTTTAATTTTTTGAAAAAAACATGTTGCGATTTTAAAAAATTGGAAAAAGTTCAACTGGATCAATTTGAAATCAGACAGGAAGAAAAATAGAAAAGAGTTGACTTTAAAGATAGAGGGTGTCGCTTCATCAGTTGTGTTTGATGATTTTGCGGCACCCTCTTTTAGTGAAACTATCTTGCCATACTTTCTGCGCAGACGCAATTTATCGATTGCAAAAAATGCAATTTTCACAAACTCATAACGAGAAGTCTGCCCCAAATATGATATACTGTGTGTGATAAAAAATGACATACAAGATTCAACTTATTGAAAACTGTGAGATTTTGACTTGTATGTTCCCAAATAGCAGACTGCTGAATAGTTAATAAAGAAAATAATTGGAAAATGTGCGCAGGAAGTTTTCGAGTCTCAGATGCAGCTTCTGCTTAAATCCATTCCGGAAGCACAGGGAATCTTTCATCTGAATCTGACGAAGGACACCTCGATCAGTTCAAATAGAGTATCAAGAAAACGTAGAAAACCTGAAGGATGCGCCGGATGTAGATATGCTGATCGCCCAGATTTCTGCGTTTATCCCAAATGAGCGCATGAAAGAGAAATTTCTGGGGAAGAAGATATCGTTTCCCGTTTTGGAGGCGATGAATTCTGTCTTCTGATCAAAGATGTGACAGAGAAAGAACTTCGGATCAGGCTGGAACTTCTGGTCAGGGAAATGCGTGCGGTGTACAGAGAAGAAGATGCCAGCGCACAAGTGAGTATCAGTGCAGGTGCAGTACTTTGCCAGGATGAGGGAAGGGAATTATCTTCTCTTATGAACCTGGCTGATAAGGCGCTGTACCAGACTAAGAAAAAGGGCAGAGATGGATATAGTATAGAAATATGTTAAGTTGTAAAGGGGATGTCGGGCACAGCAGCCTCTAACGCACATACAAATCGCTGAAAATCGAGGTGATATGATTAAGTAAAGAGCAATCATTTCGATTGTCTTCAGAAATTGTAATGATTTCTACCTTTGGGTGATTTACGATTTCAGGCCAGAAAGATTCTGCAGGTTCCTGCAATACCCCTAAAATGGGAGTCTGCCCATCCAAAAGGTTTAGGATTTTTTTTCGAAATAAAGCTGCGTCTGCTTCATGTGGACCAAGCTCATCCATAACAATCAAAGAGCAGTCAGAACACATGGAAAGAATATTGCATCCAAGGCGATCAAAGGTATCGGCAGTGTGTTCATCTGTTTTTCCGCATAAAAACAAAAGATTAGATTCGTTTGGGAGCTCCTTCTCTTTTAGATGGTACATATGAACTGAATACTGATCCTTCAGATAGTTTTTTGTGCGGACAGTCAGGAATCCATCAGCGGTTTTCTTATAATCATCTAATATCTTTTGGATCAATGTAGATTTTCCAATGTGTTTTTTACCAGTTAAAAATATATGTTGAGTCATAGTAAAGTCCCATTTCATTTTATAATAGTTCTATAGTCAGGTCGTATTGTTTTGTTTCGAACATCCCAGAGAATTCTTCCATAAGTGGAATCAGTTATTTCCTTGATCTGCCCATCTTTGTTTAAGTGAGATTGAATCCATTGCATGATTTTATTTGCGTTTTCCTGTGTATGTTCTTCAGATGGAAGCATGTGCTCCATGAGGAAATCAATATATTGTTCATCCGGAGTTACCCAGGTTTCACGATGGAGTTTTTCATAGCTTGTTTCAGGATTATATCCAAGCAGAAATAATATATTGAAAAGAGAGAAAAACCATCGCCCATTCCATTGGGGTGCTGTTTGTTTGCCAAATACTTCCTGTAAGATCTGTCCCCTGAGTGAATTTCGTCTGTCAAGATGCGTGATATTACAGCACCATGCCCTGCTCATTTCCATAGATTTTATCAGTCCGTCCATATTGTGGATTGCAGGTGTCATGGAACTGAATACCAAATCAAATGCATGCTTATACCCCGATTTATCAATATCTAATGTCTGAAAATTACATGTATAGAGTATAGCGTTATTTAAGCCTTCATTTTGGATATGTTCCATTCCGTGTTTAACCATTTTATCAGAAATATCCAGCCCCACTACTTTGTGTACATATTTGGCAAATGCAGCAGCAAACCGTCCGGGACCGCATCCAATATCTGCGACATCATAATTTTTTTCAAGAAGTCCTTTGGAATCCAGGTAGTTTATTGCGCTGATGACACGTTCATCACCTTTTTCTTTCTTTTTGCGTGCGCCTTCCCAAAAGTCTGCACGTTTATTCCATCTTTCTATAGCCCGCTCAGGTAATTCTGCAGGCTCAGATTCCTGCAGAGAAATAAAATAATCCAATATAGAGTCCATGTATCATTTCTCCTAAAATGTTTTTGCTGAGCTATTTACCGGTAAACAGATAGTTCGTTCACGGCCATAGCGGTCGTGTGTAGTTATCACATCCATTTCAATATCGTAAACAGATTGTAAGGTTTCAGATGTAATGATTTCTTTGGGAGAGCCGAATCCCATAACCTTTCCGGATTTCATGAGAAGAACCTTGTTTCCCACGGAAAAGGGATGCTCAGGACTATGTGTTGACATAATAATGCAATAGCCCTGATTGGCCAGCCCTGAAATTACTTCCATGAGAAGCTGATGATTGGCATAATCCAGATTGGCGGCTGGCTCGTCCATGATGAAGATTTTTGCAGACTGACAGATTGCACGGGCAATTAAAACCAATTGCCTTTGTCCTCCGCTTAAGGAAGTATATTTCCTGTTGGCAAGAGGCAGGGCATTTACTTTCTCCAAGGCAGCAAAAGCTGCTTCCTGATCAGGCTCTTTTGGGGTTTCAAATGCGGAGAAATGAGAAGCACGCCCCATAATTACCATATCAAGAACTGTATAGGCAAATACAGGGGAATGATATTGGGGAATATATGCAATCATATTTGCCAGTGTTTTGGTTGTAAAGTCACTAATATTTTTTCCGGCTATCTTTATTTTTCCATTAGAAACAGGAAGGGAACCTAATATCATACGGAACAGAGTGGTCTTTCCGCAACCATTAGGGCCAAGCAGACAAAGCACATCACCATAGTCTGCGCTGCAGCTGATACCCTTTAAAATATCACCATTGCCGTAACCGCCAAAAACATTTTCAATTTCCAAAAGCATATAATTACGCGCGCTCCTTTCGTTTGATGATAAGATAGATAAAGAAGGGGGCGCCCATGATACTTGTGACAACGCCAAGTGGAAGTTCCATGGACAAAAGGGAACGGGAAATATCATCAACAAGTATCAGATATCCGCCGCCAAGGATCGCACTTGCAGGTATCAGCCTTCTGTAATCAACACCAACCAGTGCACGTGCCAGATGGGGGATCATCAGCCCGACCCATCCGATCAATCCTCCAAGACAGACTGCAGCGGCGCTGAGTAATGTGGAAGCGACTATAAAAATCAGACGATATTTACGCACATTGATTCCTAAACTTTTGGCTTCTTCTTCATCCAAAGTCAGCAGATTGATCTGCCATCGAAAAATAAAAATCAGACTTAATCCAATGATCATTGGAAGAACACTCCAGGAAAAAGATTTGGTTGTGGTTTTGGTTAAGCTGCCCATAAGCCAGAAAGTAATTTGCTGGAGAACATCATTGGGGTCTGCCACATATTTGATCATTGTGACACCGGCATTGCAGAGTGACATGATCATAGTTCCGGTCAGAACAAGACTGAGAGTCTGGGAATGTGCGGATTTTCGGCTGATAAGATAGGATGCGGCTACTGCGGCCACACCACCTGCAAAAGCAGAAAGCTGAATCATCCAGTTGGAAGCTCCGTTTAAAATTGCAAAAGCAGCTCCGAGACTTGCACCGGAAGAAACTCCAAGGATATCCGGAGATACCAGTGGATTGCGAAACATTCCCTGATAGGTTGCACCTGCTACCGAGAGGGAAGCACCAATAAATAAAGCAGACAGAATACGGGGCAGACGGATATTCCAGAATATGGTAACTGCCTGGGGTAAAATATCTCCTTTAAAACCAAATTTTGATAAAAATGCATTTAGTACCTGCACTGGTGTAAGCGGATAATATCCCACCCAGAATGAGAGTACTATAATGATAAACAAAAGTGCCAGCATAACCGTCAACAGCAGAACATATCGTCTTTGTCGGGCAGCGGCGGCATTTTTTTCATTAGCTGTCAGATTCATAATCCTTCATCCTTGTAACTTGACTAATCAAATTTACGGTGTTATACTCAGAAAAACCGAATTGTTTTTAAAAACTATTCGCATATACATTATAATACTTAAAAATTGTATAGTCAATTTCAATAAGCGTCAATTATGAGTAATGCGGAGAAAAGAAAGGAGAGAGTCTATGAAAAAGCACAGACAACTTTTGGCTCTGTTTATATGTCTGGTGATGTCAGTCAGTCTTTTAACAGGATATTCTGAGACGAAAGCTGCTACTGAAGAGCCGACGCAGAGTACGGAGCAGGATGCCACGCAGGAAACTGCTGAAACCCGTGAGATCACAGACATGGCAGGAAGAAAAGTAACTGTCCCAACAGCAGAAAATATTAAATCTGTTTTTTCAGCGGGTCCGGTAGCTGCAATTTTTCTGTATATGGTTGCACCGGATAAGCTTCTTGGGTGGAATTATGAACTGAATGATGTTGAGAAATCTATTATTCTGGACAAATATCAGGATCTCTCTAATTTTGGAATGGGTGATGCTGTCAATTATGAAGCAGTAATTGCTGCCAATCCTACAATTGCTATTAATAGTGGAAAGATTAATGATGCAATGGTTTCTGATTGCGATGCGTTATCAGAAAGCCTTGGGATTCCGGTTGTTGCAGTAGACAACGAGCTTAATAATTCTGCAGAAGCTTTTCGTTTTATGGGCGAACTTCTTGGTGTAGAAGATCATGCAGAAGAGCTTGCCCAGTATGCGGAGCAGGTATTTACTGATATTAATGCACTTTCAGATATTCCAGAAGAAAAGAAAGTCAGTGTATACTTCGGTAATGGAGAGGATTCACTGGAAACTGCACCCAGGGGATCCCAGCATGCACAGATTCTTGATGTCATCAATGCAGTCAATGTTGCAGATCTGGAATTGGGAGATGGATCTCGTGTTCAGATTTCAGCAGAACAGCTTCTTGCATGGGATCCGGATGTGATTGTTGTAAATGGTGAACCAAAGGCAGATAAAAGCGGAAGTTCTGCAGCAGAAGATATCCTGAGCAATCCTGATTATGCTTCATTAAAAGCAGTACAGGACCAAAAGGTTTATGGAACTCCGAATGCACCGTTTAGCTGGGTGGATCGTCCGGCAGGACCAAATCGTCTGATCGGTATGCGATGGTTCTCAGCATTGATTTATCCGGAATATATTAAATGTGATATCAATGAAGAAATACATAAATTTTTCGATCTTTTTTATCATGTTGATTTGTCCGATGAACAGTTGGAAAATGTTCTGAAAGGAACTTTATAAAGGTTAGGCATGGACGTGAAAAAGAGCTATACAATAAATAAATGAAAAAGAAACGCTGGTTCCGGTAAATACCGGTTCCGGCGTTTCTTTTTATAATTTTCGGATCATTGCGCTTCCATGCAGATCGCATACAGGATCTGCAAACAGATGGTTTTTCAGACAGAATTCCCCGACCGCTTTTCGACATCCGGAAAACTGTGTACTGTACACATCGTGGATCAGGAGAACTCCTCCGGTGGCCAGACGTTCATAGAACAGAGGAAGTGCGGCTGCAGTTGGAGCATAGAGATCTGCGTCCAGAGATACAAAACAAAAAGTTTCATCTGTGACATCGGAAAAGGTATCCGGAAACCATCCTTTGTGGATCACAGTACGTGTAGGATCAGGCATAACATGAAGAACAGAGTCAATATCAGTAGAAGAAAAATCACCTGTTTTGGCACGGGACAGATTACCGGAGGCTTCTATTGTGATATCCTTTTCTGAAAAGCCCTCAAAAGTATCAAAAAGATGGATTTTTCGGTCTGGAAAGGCTGCACTGATCAGGGAAGAAAATTCACCTCGGAAAACACCCAGTTCTGCAACATTTCCCGGAATATCCAATTGATAGATCTGCTCAGATAAAAGACGCATAACAGCAACCCGTGCGTCAAACATGCGAAGGACGGAGGGATCACGAAAAGGTCCGTGATAACCCAGGTTTTCCATCTGTTTTATCATAGAATTACGCCGTTCTTCATCCAGAACTCCCAGGATGACCAGATCCGGGAGAAGTGCTACTGCAGCATCCGGAGAACAGACTGGAATATTCCCAATATAGGATCCGTGTTTATGGGGGTCATTATCAGCAAAGCACAGGAGCTGGCAGGGACTGTTGAGAAGTCTTGCTGTCATTTGTCCAATTTGTCCGGCACCAAATATTACAGCTTTATATACTGATTTTGCCATCATTTTGATGTAGCCTTTCTGTCAGCACGAACCTGGATCATCTGTCCTGTGATGGAAATGGCGATTTCAGCCGGTGTTTCTGCTTTGATCTCCAGTCCTATAGGTGAGATGATACGGTTTAAATCTTGTTCATTAACGTTGTATTCTTCAATCAGACGGCGAAATACAGCAGCTTTTTTTGTGCGGCTTCCAATGACGCCTATATAGCATGCAGGTGTAGCGAGAAGCTGTGCCTGTACAATGGTATCATAGGAATGTCCGCGTGTCATGACGCAGCAATAATCAGCAGCTGTGATAGAAACATACTGCTTTAGATGGTTGAAATCACAAAGTATTGTTTCAACTGCTCCCGGGAAAAGAGCAGGATCTGTAAATTCCGGCCGGTCATCCAGGACAACACAGCGAAAATCAACGCTTGCAAGGATTGGGACAAGCTTTTGTGAGACATGTCCGCCGCCGAATACATAGACAGTTCCTGAGGTTCCAATCTGTTCAGAAAACAGATCATAATCTTCACTGTGATATCGGTGTGGCTTTGCAGATAAAGAAGATAACACAGAAGAAGGAACATTGGCAGTTCCGATGAGACCGCATGCAGGACTGTAGAGGCTCACACCGGAGGTGGTGAGAAGATCGCAGATCAGCCAGAAATCTTTTCGCTTTTCATAGAATTTTTCCGCAGTTTCTGTGATTTCCATAATAATCGGATCGTTATGATTAAGATACTGGAAAAAGGCCGTAACATCACCACCACAGATCATGCCAATATTTTCAACATCTTTATGATTCAGCCGGAATTCATGCTGGCAGGATTCCTTTTTTTCAAGAATATCCAATGCCATACATTCAGCACGATATTCTACAGCTCCACCTCCGATGGTTCCGGAAATTCTGCCGTTTTTTCCGACCAGCATGCGGGAACCGGCACCTCTTGGCGTAGAACCTGAGGATGCTGTGACGGAAACAAGTACAAGATCGTTTCCCTCCAGGAATTGTTGTTTTATTGTCTGAAATAATGTTCTCATATAATAAAATACCTCCTAACTAAATTAAGTGATTTTTCTGCTTCGGTTGTGTATGTCTGTCTGGACTAAAGCGTGATATGGCAGAGTGACTGTATCATGTCCTGCAGTTTACGGGCTTGTTCTAACTGCTGCTCATGAGCTTTGCAAGCTTCTGGACTTTTGCATTTACTCATGCTGTCGGCAAATCTTTTTTCTATGGTTACACGCTGTGTTTCCTGAATCAGTTTATCAGCCAGAAATACAATGGCTGCTTCATTCAGCCTGGTTTCCAGCAAACCATGGTGCTGTGAAATAATCTGGCTGATCTCAGGATAACCTAATTGTAAGAAAAGTTCACCGCCTGTTTTCGTGTGATTCCTCTGAAGTCTGGCAATATCATGCAGAAGTGCACCGGAGCGAACAAGCTTCTGATCAAAGATATAACCATTGGATTCCAGCATATTGCATAAACAACAGGCAAGTCCAGTAACAGCATCACTGTGAGCTTGTACATGACGGGGCAGAGAAACCGCATTGCGAAGCCTGAGACATAGCCCGTCATTTAATTCAGGATGAGGCAGTATATAACTGGGGTCAGAGAAAGAAATATTATTTTTTTCATTCACTTCCAGATGATAGTAAGAGCCGCAGGGAAGACGAAATCGCTGTCTGCTGTACATACCGGAATGTAATGCATATATATAAGAAGAGATTACATCTGTATGAGCTACCACTGCAATATCACCTTCAGAAGCGCAAAGAATCTTATGAACTGCCTGCGAAAAGCGAAAACCAGATGCAGCAGGAGTTTCTGCTCCCGGGATCGGATGATCAGGGTTATTTTCACGGGCTTTATAAATGTCCGGCCATCTCTGGCGTATTTTATCAAAAGAAAGGCCATCCCATTCTCCCAGATTTCGTTCTGACAGATCAGAAACAATTATATGTGGAAGCTCAGGTGCCATATGGCCTGCTGTCTCAACAGCTCTTAACAAAGGACTGCAGTATATCCTTGATATTTTATCGGACAATTCTTCATTAAGAAGGACTGCCTGCAAGTGTCCAAGCATGGATAGAGAGAAATCTGTCTGTCCCACACAGTAAGAATGTTCATCCGGATACTGTGGTTTTCCATGCCGGACCAGATAAAGGCTACGCATTTAAAAATCCTCCGAAACATTCTTCAAATATTTTTTTTGAACAGGAACGTGTTTCTTCTGAAAAACGGGCATATCGTTTCAGAAATTCTTCACCGTATGGTGTCAGTTCACTATGGCTTCCCCTTGTACCGCCCTGGCTTCTGATGATCAGAGGTTCATGAAGCTGTGATTCCAGGGTATGGATCAGGTTCCAGCTGGTAGAATAGGAAATGTGCATGCGCTCACAGGCATCACGGACAGATCCTGTTTCATGGATCAGTGTAAGCAGCGAATAGAGCTTTTCATCAAAAAAAACTTTTTCCCGGGCTAGCTGAATATGGATTTCAGAACGGATCAGGCTCTGGTTGTGTATGCGGAGGAGTTCATCGTAATCCTCTGGTGTATCAGCATCATGAATAATACCGGGATCCTCTACATTAAGATAATACATGGGTTCCCCGCAATTATCCACAGCACCTTTAAGTCCTGATTTTCCGTCATCACTTAGAATGGAATCAATCAGTGTGGAACGAATCAGAATGGGATGACCGGGATTGCCATTACAGACCGGAGTTACAAGGGGACGCCCCAGAGAGAGCATTTGCGTGACTGTATGGGCTGTGAACAGCGGAACATCAACAGGTGTAAAGAGTACCGTATCCACTTTGTCTTTCAGATACTCAAGTCCGATCCTGACAGAATCAAACATATGAGTGTTTGCATAGTTCTCATTTCGAAGAAAGACTACATTATTGGAAGCCAGGTGGCATTCCAGAACATCTGCATGATATCCGGTTACCACTACTACTTTGGAGATTCCGGCCTGCCGGAAATTATTGATCACGCGCTGTGCGATGGAAATGGAGCCAAGCTGAAGCATGGGTTTAAAGTCTCCCATTCGTGATGATTTCCCCGCAGCCACGATGAGGGCGCCTGTCTGCATTCAGATACCTCCTTCTTTCAATGATATTATACAAATTTGATATTATTATAACATATAAAAGAATAAAAATAGTTAAAATTTTAAATAAAACAAAATAAAATTGTCTGGAATATATAAAGTAGCCAACTATTAATTATTTGTAATTTGTATAATTGTGCAAAATCATGGTAGTATGGATATATAAAATAACGTGGACAGGAGAACTTTTTTATGGATAAGATTTTTGAGATTACCGCAAAAGAAGTTACTGTACAGGTAAAAGATGAGCGTACAGGGGTTGTATACAGCCGGACGCTTCCCATCGATTATTATGAGAATGCAAATGTTTTAAAGCTCAGCGGTGAGAATCTGGACGGGAGTAGCTCTTCCATTGTTTTCTATTCTGCCAGAGGAATAGAGAGACTGAAAGATCTGACAGGCAAAGGGGCTGATCATGATCCGTGTGGAGTGCATAAGCCTGAAGATCGGTAATATTAAAATAACGTAACTATTCAGCGGTCATTGTGAAGGCGCTAACAGTTACGGAATGCGTGTTTTTAAAGGAGGTATGGAACATGATTAAAAAGACATTGAAGATTAATGGTGTTGAGAGAATACTTATTCTTGATAAGGATGAGACACTGGCGCAGGTACTCCGTAATCACCTTCTTCTTACAGGATGTAAGATCGGCTGCGGTGAAGGTCACTGTGGAGCCTGTAATGTTATTATGAACGGAAAAGTTACAAGATCCTGTATCTACAAGATGAGCCGTGTTCCCGATCATGCAGAGATCACAACCATTGAGGGTGTGGGAACACTTTCTGATATGCACCCGATCCAGGTTGCGTGGATGGCATATGGATGTGCACAGTGCGGTTTCTGTTCACCGGGCTTTATTATTTCGGCAAAAGTGCTTCTGGATAATAATCCAAGCCCTACCCGTGAAGAGGTAAGAGACTGGTTTAACAAACAGCGTAATCTCTGCCGTTGTACAGGTTACAAGCCGCTGATCGATGCTACTATGGCTGCAGCAGCAGTTATGCGCGGTGAGATGACAAAGGAAGATCTTGTGTTCAAACAGACAGGTGATTCTATTGTTGGAACAAACTATATCCGTCCTTCAGCAGCACAGAAGGTAACAGGTACCTGGGACTTCGGTGCAGATGATGCGTTAAAGATGCCTTCAGGAACACTTCGTCTTGCTCTTACACAGGCAAAGGTTTCTCATGCAAATATCCTCAGCATTGACACAACAGAAGCAGAGAGCATGCCTGGTGTTGTCCGTGTTATCACAGCAAAAGATATTAAGGCAGCAGGCGGAACCAATAAGATCAATGGTCTTGTAATGCTTCCAAAACACAACAAAACAGACGGATTCGAACGTCCTGTACTCTGCGATGAAAAAATCTTCCAGTTTGGTGATGCGATTGCCATCGTAGCTGCTGATACAGAAGAGCATGCACGTGCAGCAGCAGAAGCAGTTAAAGTTGAGATTGAAGAGCTTCCTGCATACATGAATGCAATGGATGCCATCGCACCGGATGCAGCGGAGATCCATCCCGGTACTCCGAACGCATTCTTTGAGACAAACTGTATCAAGGGCCCTGATTTTGACTGGGACAGCATTCCGGATTCACAGCAGGTTGAGATAGAATCTTACTGTTCACGTCAGCCTCATCTTCATCTTGAGCCGGACTGCGGTTATGGTTATATTGACGAAGACGGTATGATAACTGTTCATTCCAAATCCATTGGTATCCATCTGCATATGCCTATGATCGCTGATGGTATCGGTGTGCCAATGGAGAACTTACGAATTGTTCAGAATCATGCAGGAGGAACCTTTGGTTACAAGTTCTCTCCTACAAATGAGGCTTTGATCGGTGCTGCTGTTAAGATTCTTGAACGTCCAGTATCTCTGGTATTTAATCAGTTCCAGAATATTACATATACAGGAAAGAGATCTCCTGCATTTATGAATATCAAGCTTGCAGCAGATGAAAACGGTAAGCTTCTTGCACTCTGGGGCAATAACTATGTGGATCATGGTCCATACTCAGAATTCGGTGACCTGCTTACAATGAGACTTTCCCAGTTTACAGGTGCAGGTTATGGAATCAATTCTATCCGCAATAAATCTACAACAGTATTTACAAACCACGCATGGGGTTCCGCATTCCGTGCTTACGGTTCTCCGCAGTCTTACATGGGATCTGAGATCGCGATAGATGTTCTGGCAGCAAAGATGGGAATCGACCCGTTCGATATCCGTGAAATGAACTGTTACAAAGAATCCGAAGGCAGTACGATCCCTACAGGTTATCCGCCTGAAGTATACTGTGAAGAAGATCTGTTCAAGACAGCACGTCCACTGTATGAAGCAGCTAAGAAACGTGTGGCTGAAAAGAATGCAGCTTCTGATGGTAAGATCAAATATGGCATCGGTGTATCTCTCGGTGTATATGGCTGTGGCCTTGACGGTGTTGATACATCAAACGCATTTGCAGAGCTGAATCCGGATGGAACAGTTACAATGTATGCTGCATGGGAAGATCATGGACAGGGCGCTGATATGGGTGTTCTTGTATCATCCCATGAAACACTTCGTCAGGCAGGAATCAGACCGGAACAGATCAAACTTGTTATGAATGATACCAAGACATGTCCGAATGCAGGTCCTGCAGGTGGATCACGTTCACAGGTTATGTCAGGTAATGCATGTCGTCTGGCAGCAGAAAACCTTGTGGCAGCCATGCAAAAAGAAGACGGAACCTTCCGTACTTATGATGAGATGGTAGCTGAAGGTCTTGCAACAAAATATGAAGGTAACTGGGTGACAACCTTCTGTGCAGATCATCCGATCGATCAGGATACAGCACAGGGTGATCCGTTTGCAACCTACATGTACACGATCTTCCTTCCGGAAGTTGCTGTTAATACAGAAACAGGTAAAGTTAAAGTTGAAAAATTCACCTGTGTGGCTGACGTAGGTACGATCATGAACAGACTTCTTGTAGAAGGCAACTTCTACGGTGGTCTTGTACAGGGTATTGGTCTTGCTCTTACAGAAGATTTCGAGGATCTGAACCATGATACTTCTCTGAAGAACTGTGGCATTCCGTATCCAAATGATGCGCCGGATGATATTGAACTTCATTTCAATGAAACATATCGTCCAAGCGGTCCTTACGGTGCTGCCGGCTGTGGTGAGGCTCCGCTGGATGCTCCTCATCCTGCAATCCTGAATGCAATCTACAATGCTACAGGCGCACGTATCACACGTGTTCCTGCCCGTCCGGAAAAGGTTCTTGCAGCATTAAAGGAACTTGAGAAATAATTCTCAGTATAATTTTATCATGTAATATAATAAGGGGAGACGGGAGACTGTCTCCCCTTTGGAAATGAAAGGAGTATCGGGTTATGACATATATACAGGAGAGAGGTTCCACTCATGTTTATCACGTAAATCGAATGTCAAAGGAAGAGATGGATCATATGATCGGCCTCTGTGTTCATGAACAGCCGGCGTACTGTGTTGCAGCCTGTCCTTTCAAAGCAGATACAAAAGAAATGCTGTTTTATGCTGCAAAAGGAAATTTTAAGAAAGCTCTGGGGATCTATGAGAAGATTACACCATTTCCCATGATCCTCTGTAACGGATGTACTGCACCCTGTGAGGAGAAATGCAGACTCTGTGAGCTGGGTGATGGCATATCTATACGTGAAGTAGAGCGTGCCATTGTCCGATATGGGGAACCTGGAAAACGGAGCAGTGTATTTCGTATCAGAAAGAAAAAAAAGGCTGTGATCTTTGGCTCAGGATTATTCCCGCTGTTTCTTGCAGGGGAACTGGAAAAGAAGATGTATCCTGCAACCATTTACTGTCAGGAGAAAGATTATGAAGCCTATATTGCAGCAGCAGCTCCAAAGCTTTCGGAATCAGATCGCAAAAATGAGGTAAAACGTCTCAGTTCCATGGACCTTTCCTTTGAATTCGGATGCAGTCTTGACCTTCCGTTTATCAGAGAGAAAATGAAGGAGGCAGATGTGGTCTGTGCTTCAGAGGAGGTGGCAAAAGAGCTGGCTCCTGAGGAAACAGCAGATGTAGAGATCATGCTGAGAGAACAGGCGGGAATTGTCAGTGGTCCGGTCCGGTCTGTGATGGATGCGGCTTTTGCTGCAAAGAGAGCTG
>NZ_JBWLUT010000039.1:0-2276 GCF_056504575.1 Blautia sp. CGZ-1-C1 | reverse complement strand
CTGCAGCAACATTCATTTTGGGAGTTAACCAGCTTGCAGGTGGCGTGAGCCAGTATGCAGGTGGAATTAAGAGTCTGGTAGATGGAATCGGACAGATCGTACCGGGAATTGATACTGCAGTTACCGGAATTCAGACAGCAGTAGATAAAATGACTGCTCTTTCTTCCCAGATTGATGCAGACCAGATTGCTAATTTCAGCAAAAACATAACTGATTATACAACAGGAGTTTCTACTTATACTTCTAAAGTACAAGAATATGTTGGAAGTGTAGAACAGCTTGCAGCAGGTCTGGATCAGCTTGAAACTGCACTTAAGAGTATGGGAACTTCTGCAGCTTCAGAGGTACAGGCAAGTGCACAGGCAATGTCCGGTCAGTTAAGTGACAGTGCAGATACAATGAACTGCCAGGCAGATGCGATTGAATCCTGGATCAGTGATTCTTCAGAAGCTTCAGTAGATGCTTCTTCAGTAGAGGCAGGAGTTGCAGCTGTCAGCAGCCAGCTGGAAGCGGCAGAATCTGCTTTATATAATATTGATTACAGCAACATGGATGATGAGACAGCAGCCGCAGTAGAGGCAGCTGTTGACGGTGCGTTAGGTTCTATCCAGGCAGCAGCAGACAGCGCATCCAATATTGACACATCCACGATCACAGCTTCCGCACCTGACACATCAGCGCTGCAGGCAGCAGCAGACAGCTTAAGAGCATCTGCTGACAGCGCGGCTTCCGCAGCAGATACACAGGAAGCAGCAGTAAACAGTGGCGTTGAACAGCTTCAGCAGCAGCTACAGGCATTAAGCCAGGGAATGCAGACAGTGACAGCAACTGTAGAGCAGTTGAATGCAGGTGCAAAACAGCTTACTGCAAATGATGGCACACTGACAGCTTCCGGAAGTCAGCTTTCTGAACTTGGAACACAGATTGCTAACGGCGTAAATGGTATGAGTACATTGTTTGATGGCCTTGGACAGCAGATGCCTGCAATGTTACAGGGAATTGAACAGCTTAAGAGCGGATCTGAACAGCTTACAACAGCAAATAAATCCCTTCAGAGTGGATATGAGAGTCTTGCAAAAGCAAGTACTGAGCAGATGATCTCCGGTGCAGATACACTTCTGAGTTCCGGAAAGACTTTGACAGATGGTATCACACAGCTTCAGGGTAAGAATAATGCAAACGCACAGGCGCTGTTAAAAGGTGCAAAAACACTTAAGAGCGCAAGAAAGAGCCTGACAAGTGGTATGTCACAGATCAGTTCAGCAACAGGTCAGCTTACAAGTGGTGTGGAAGCCCTTGCATCCAACAGTGGTGCTTTGTATAGTGGCGCAGATCAGCTTTCTTCTAACAGTTCTACATTAAACAGTGGAGCATCTCAGCTCGCAACAGGAGCACAGACTCTTGCAACAGGAGCACAGACTCTTGCATCCGGAACAGGAAGCCTTGTTTCAGGAACACAGACACTGCTTGATGGAACAAATGAACTGTCAGACGGAAGTGACCAGCTTAAAGATGGTATCAAAGAACTCAACGATGGGGCAAAAGATTTAAATGATGGTCAGAAGAAGTTCTACAAAGAAGGTATCAAGAAACTGGATGATGCAGTAAATGGAGACCTTCAGGATATCCTTGACAGATTTGAGGCAATTCAGTCTGATGATGTAATGTACACAACATTTACAGATAGATCCAGTGATATGGATGGAAATGTTAAATTTATCTTTGAATCCGATCCGATTGAGATTGATGATGAGAAATAATAGGAAAATATCTTGAAAAATGGGGCAGAGGCATAATGCATCTGCCCCATTGCTTATACAGAAAGTTTCTGTTATAATGAAGTACGATTTAGGGGTGATTCCCTATTACAGGAAACAAAAACAGAAAGCGGCAGGTGATTAAATGTCAAATACAAAATCACAGAAGCAGTCTTATACGTCTTCATCAGGAAGAAGCAATACGCAGCGAAAGGCGAAAGCAGATTATTATGATTACAGTCTTGTTGCGGTTATTGTCTTACTGACCTGTTTTGGACTTATCATGCTATATAGTACAAGCTCCTATACGGCAGAAATAAATTATGGAGATGATATGTTCTTCTTCAAAAAACAGGCCATGATCAGTGTTGCGTGTATTATTATGGCACTTGTTATTTCCAGAATCAATTATCGCATACTTAATCGTTTTGCAGCTGCTTTATATGTAGCAGCATTAGTATTAATGGCATTGGTTAAGACACCTTTGGGACAGTCCTCACATGGCGCGCAGAGATGGCT
>NZ_JBWLUT010000038.1:0-7551 GCF_056504575.1 Blautia sp. CGZ-1-C1 | reverse complement strand
CCGACAACAATAATCGCAGGTGTCTCAATTCCCTGTCTGTCCACTTCTGCTTTCAGAGTACCGACTGTAGCTACCACACGTTTCTGTCCTGCCGTAGTTCCTTTCTGAAGGACTGCTGCCGGCATATCCGGATTCATACCCCCTGCAAGAAGTCCGCTGCAGATATCTTCCAGTGCGGCAATTCCCATCAGGAAAACCAGCGTTCCTTTTGTCTGTGTCAGCGCCTTAAAATCAATATCATACTCCTGTCCTGCACGTTTATGTCCTGTAATGATATGCAGGGAAGAGCAGAAATCTCTGTGCGTCACAGGAATTCCGTTATACGCCCGGAACAGAAATCGGAGAAGTCACTCCCGGTACAATCTCATACGGGATTCCATTCTCAGAAAGAAGTTCCAGTTCCTCACCGCCTCTGCCAAAAAGGAATGGATCTCCACCTTTAAGTCTTACTACTTTATTTCCTTTTTGAGCCTCTTCCAGAAGGACTTTATTGATATCCTCCTGCACCATGGTGTGATGGCTTGCTCTTTTTCCCACGTTGATCAGTCTTGCGTGCTCCGGAATTCTTGCCAGAACGCCTTCGCCAACCAGACTGTCATATACTACCACATCTGCCTGCTGCAAAACCGCTTCGCCCTTTAATGTAAAAAGGCCGATATCTCCCGGTCCTGCACCAACCAGCCAAACTTTGCCAGATGTCATTTGTTTTCTCCTTATTATCACCTGATATACCAAGCTATTTTATATCAGTTATTTACTTTCGCAATCAAACTTCAACTGTTTTGCAAGAGCAATTCCCAGTTCAGTGCCTTTCCCTGCAGAACCTTTTATCTGCCCTGTAAGCCACTTTCCTGTCGCTTCGCTATAATATAATCCACGGATAAAGATCTCATCTCCACTTACCTCTGCAAACGCGGCTACCGGTGAAGAACATCCTCCGTCCAGATATTTTACATAGGCACGCTCTGCACTTCCTGCCATCCATGCATTTCTGTCGCAATATCCTTTCAGATAAGAATAGTCCTGATCCTTGCGTCCCTGCACCGCCAGAATTCCCTGTCCGGCTGCCGGGATCATTTCATCCGGTGTAAAATATCGGTTGATTCTTGCCTCCAGGCCCAGACGTTTCAACCCCGCCGCAGCCAGAATCAGTCCGGAATACTCTCCCTCATCCAGCTTGCGCAGTCTTGTCTGTAGATTTCCGCGAATACTCTTTACTTCCATCTCCGGATATAATTTCTTTAACTGAAGAGTTCTTCTTAAACTGGAACATCCCAGCGGTTTCTCAGGATTCAGTTCTGTGACACCCTCCGGAAGTACCAGCACATCCCCTGGATCTTCTCTCTTCTTTGAAAAAGCCAGCAGCGGAAGTTCCTCAGGTACTTCCATCGGCATATCCTTCAGGCTGTGCACAGAAAGATTACTTCTGCCATCCATCAGTGCTCTGTCCAGTTCTTTTACAAACAATCCCTTGCCGCCTACTTTATCCAGGGTACGGTCAAGAATAATATCTCCTGTCGTTTTCATAGTCAGAATATCCACCGTTATCTCAGGACTGTTATTCTCTTCTATGTAACTTTTTACCATTTCACTCTGTAAAACTGCAAGTTTACTCTCTCTGCTTCCAATGATCACCTTCGTCATCATTCTCCTCCTCATCTTCCCGCGCGACTTTCTCCAATGCATCCTGGATTTCTTCCCTTATCCTGCGCGCTTTCTTATGGTCAAGACCGCTGGCCGTAATTCCGACCACCAGTCCTTCCTGCATATAGATTCCCGGAAAATAAAAATCACACTGCTCTCTGTCACTGGCTACATTTACATAAATCCCTTCCTGTCGGCAGATTCTATGTATCTCATCATTCAGTTTTCTGTCATTTGTGGCAGCGATCACCATATATGCCATCGCAAAATCAGATCGCTTCACCGGACGTGTGAGCAGTTCCACATAGCCAGCTTTACTAAGTTCCATCATCTCCATGGTAACCTTCGGTGCAATGACTCTGATATTTCTGGTAAATGACAGCAGTGTTTTTACCCTGCGGGTTGCGATATTTCCGCCTCCCACCACCACGATATTCTTATCCGATAAATCTATAAACATTGGAAAATAAGGCTTATTCTTCATATATTTTCTCCAGTCCTGCAACACACTCCAGAAAAGCTTCCTGATTCAGACTGTCCCGTAAGCCAAAAATCAGCTTATTTACTACTTTTCCGGCGGCGGTATCTACTGCCTGCACCAGGTTCTGTCTGTCATCCTCTTCCATTGGTGTTTTCTTCAATATCTTCGCAATTCTGAGATTCAGGTCATTTACTGCCTCTTCTTTGATCTCCTGAATTCTCGGAATCAGGTCTCTTCCATCCAGCCATTGGAAAAACTCATCCATCTGTTCTCTTACAATTGCACCTGCCGCCTCCAGATTCTCCTGAAGTTCTGCCGGAATCTCTTCAATACGGAAACTATCCATATCGTAAAGTGTGATTCCCTGAATCTTTCCAATAGATGGCTCAATATCTCTTGGAACTGCCAGATCGATCAGAATCAGTTCATCTTTCATCTGAAGATTCTGAAACAGTTCTTCTCTTAATGTAAAATTCGGGCTCGCAGTCGCACTTACCACCAGATCACACTGCGGCACATATTTCATTCTCTCTCCGTAATTAATACGTTTGCAGCCCAGCGGAATATTTACCACACCGCTTCTGTACTGGCGAATTGTTACTGTCACATCAGCACCCGCTTCTCTCAAAGCCTGTGCAGCTACTTTTCCCATCTCTCCGTTTCCAATAACCATGCAGGTCTTGTCCTTAAGAGAATACCCCTTCTGGGCCAGGAATCCGATTGCCTGATGGATTACTGACGGGTTTCCATGGGAAAAGGGAACTTCTGTCTTGATTCTCTTTCCTGCTGTAACGGCCATTCTGAACAGAACTTCCAAAACCCCGTCTGCCGCAAAATTCTCTCTTGCCAGATTCAATGCATCCTTTACCTGTGTAAGGATCTGATCCTCCCCGATAATCTGGGATTTCAGTCCGCTTGTAAGATAAAAAAGATGTTCGACTGCCTCTTTGTCTTTTCGTTCCACAAAATATTCTCTATAAGAATCTTCTGTGATTCCTTTTAACTGACAGAGACAGTCGTAAAGACAGACTTCCTCGTCATCATCCACACTTGCCCAGACTTCCAGGCGGTTACAGGTTGAAAGGATCACACATCCGTAAATTCCTTTGTGGTTCTTTATTTTTTCCATGGCTTCACCGGCATTTTTCTTTGTAAATGCGAAATGCGCACGTATATCTACCGGTGCCATATTATGATCTATTCCAATCATGGAAATACTCATAATTTCTACTTCTCCTTCGTATCTCCTATTTTCGTCCAAAAATAGTTACTGTTCACTTCGTGTACAGTAACACGCTACGCGATGCACAGATTTATGCTAATCGCATAAATCGCGCGGTATGTCTCGGGTTTTCTGTGACCTTCGCTCACAAAAAACACCTCGCGGGATACTACCAATGAACAGTAATCAAAAATATCATAAACATTTCCTGCGAAGATGTCAATTATAAACACACGAAAAGCGCCCGAAATGAGCATTTATGCTACACGCTTATTCGGACGTTTTTTGCTTTGCTACCTGATATCTGTATACAGGATGCTCCTGCAATATCTCACGGTGAATATTTTCTTACTCTTAACGGAATTCCATTCTGCGCAGCCAAAATCTTACTCTGCGCTACCTTTTCCTCCCCGATCACGTCTACAACTGTAAATCGTACATCGTCGATGTACTGTTTGCAATCTCTTGCAATTTTCAGCATGGCGTCAAAGGGCTTCTCTCCGTATGCCGGTCGGACCACCTCATTGTAAGAAGCTGCATCCGGCATGTTAAGACTGATAGATAACTTCCTTTGCCGTGGAACGGTTATGAAAGATATAAGTGGTCATCAGCGTGGTAAGAGCCGCCATTACAGCTGTTGCCGTAATTTTCTTTACTGTACTTGCAGTCTGTACATTCTGTTTTGTTGTTGTTACTTCTGACATAATAACTCCTCCTCGTTATGTCTTTTTAACTGTGTTTTATGAATTTTCTGTCAATCAGGCTGATAAAAATATCCACCTGGTATTCATCCCCAAAAACAGCTACAGCATTTTTAAGTATTTTTCAAAACAGACACCGTCATTTCTGTCGGTTCCTTCCAGTACCGCATCATGAATGGCTCCGGCAAGGAATGCGATTGCTTTCTGCACACATTCCTTCATGGAAATTCCTTTTACCATTCCTGCGCTGAGCACGGATGCAAACAGGTCTCCGGTTCCGGAATAGCTTCCGCCTTCTTTTATGGAAAAATACCAGTCTGCTTCATTTTCCTCTATTACCAGATTACCCATTTTCACACTGCCATCACCGCACACTACATCCACTCCGGTGATAACAATCGATTTTAATCCAAAACGGTCTGCCAGCTCTCTGCCGGATTTCTCTGTTTCTTTCAGCTGCTGTGTCTCGTCCATCTGAGAAAAAAGTTCCATTTTCTCTTTCATGCCCTGTTCTCCGTACAAAAGCAACAGTGCTTCTGTAAGATTCGGAGTAATTACTGTCGCATGCTGAACCAGAATCCTCATCTTCTCGCAAAGTTCTTCGGAATATGTCCTGTAAATATTTCCTCCATCGCCCATTACAGGATCTATCAGGATATGTGTCTCATCCGTACAGAACATATCTGTAAATTTTAAAATCACATCTACCTGTCTGGCATCTGCCAGAAACCCTGTATATACACCATCCGGTTTAAAACCCATTTTCTTCCATTCGTCCATGATCAGTTGCATCCGGTCTGTATAATCATCCCAGAAATAAGAACCGTATCCGGTCTGGTTGCTCAGAACTGCTGTAGGCAATGGACAGGCCTGCACTCCCATAGCAGAAATCACCGGTATTGCCGCTGTCAGGGAACATTTTCCCATTCCGGACAGATCATGAATGACTGCAATCTTCTTCAATTTATCAGTACCTCTTGCTTTCTTAATAAGTCTGTCATCAGCCTGAAACATCTGAATTCTTATTCTTCCAGATGTGATTTTCATTCTAACCTTATTAATATAGCATTGGATTCTATATCTGGATATATCCAGTTTTGTATTTTTTTTAGAGGTCAGTTTTATGTCAGATATAATATAAAATAAACTCAAATCCATCGGATATCTGTGATTCACTTCAATTACCTGTCCATAACAGGTAACCGGGTTAATATCCTCTGTTATTATCGATCATATAAAGTAATGCATTACAGATACATGCCGCGATATTGCTTCCGCCTTTCCTTCCTCTTGCCACAATATACGGAACGTCTGCCTGCATGATCAGTTCCTTTGACTGTACCACATTTACAAAACCTACCGGCACGCCAATAATGAGTTCCGGATTCAGTTTGCCATCCTCGATCAGTTCATAAAGACGTACCAGTGCTGTCGGGGCGTTTCCAATAGCAAAGATCAGTTTCTTTCCCATCGCTGCTGCTTTATCCATGCTGGCAGTTGCCCTTGTTGTTCCATTGGCTTTTGCTGTCGCTGCCACATCTTCATCCGAAATAAAGCAGAATACCTCTCCACCATAACGGGAAAGAACTCTTTTATTGATTCCGGATTCCGCCATATGTGTGTCTGTCACAATGCAGGCTCCCTCTTTAATCGCCGCGATAGCTTTCTGTACTGCATCCTCAGAAAAGCAAAGATTCTTTGCATAATCAAAGTCTGCACTTGTATGAATGCATCTCTTTACGATCAGTTCCGTTCCGGGAATCAATTCTGTATCTCCCAGCTCCTCTGTAATGATCTCAAAGCTACGCTTCTCTATATCCATCGGTTTTACATTTTCCAGCTCTACTTTCATTTTATACCTCCAAAATCTGCTCGAGCAGATAATATCATCCGCTTTCGCTTCATAACTGCAGAACGTCTTTTATATTACACTCCCTGCTCCAGAATCTCATAAATCTTCTTCATATCCAGATGCTTCCGAAGTTCAGAAGCCAGAATGTCATACTGTGTCTCTTTAAATGCCGCAAAATCAACTCCTGTCATCTCAGATACATCAAGTCCTTTCTTTTCTCCGAGCGCGCGGACAACAGCCTCCGCAACATCTTCTTTGTCAAAAACTCCATGTACATAAGTTCCACAGACATTTTTACAATATGCACCATCTTCCTTCCGGCTGCCTGATACGTGATCCTCAATCGACACACAATGACCTGCGTTTTCTTTCAGAACAGTCTCTCCCATATGAATCTCATAGCCTTCCAGTTCCGCGCCGGAAAGAGCAGCAAGATCTCCGTTCAGATTCAGGAACTTTCCGGATACTCTGGTTCGTGTCTTATTCTCTGCAAATATGGTATCCATAGGCAGAAGTCCCATTCCTTTGATCGTTCCGCCCGCTTCTACATGGTGAGGGTCGCTTAAAGTTTCTCCGAGCATCTGATAGCCGCCACAGATTCCGAAAATAATCTTTCCTCTTGCTGCTTCTTTGAGTACTGCCGCTTCCAGTCCATTTGCGCGCATCCAGAGAAGGTCTTCCATGGTATTCTTCGTTCCCGGCAGAATGATCATATCCGGATTCTTTAATTCACTTACATGCTGTACATAACGAAGAGAAACCCCCGGAATACTTTCAAATGGGTTAAAATCTGTGAAATTAGAAATTCTCGGCACCCGGATAACTGCAATATCAATCAGATCCACTTCCGTTTTTCTGTCAAATCGCTCCGTCAGACTGTCCTCATCCTCCACCTGAATATTGAGATAAGGCGCCACACCAACTACCGGGATATGACTTCTCTCCTCCAGCATTTGTACGCCCGGATCAAGGATTGTCTTGTCTCCGCGGAATTTGTTGATGATCAGTCCTTTAACCATCTGGCGCTCATCCTCTTCCAGAAGCTCCACTGTACCGATCAGCTGAGCAAAAACACCGCCTCTGTCGATATCTCCGACCAGAAGTACCGGAGCTTTCGCCATCTTTGCCATTCCCATGTTTACGATATCTTCTGTTTTCAGATTGATCTCTGCAGGGCTTCCTGCTCCTTCGATCACGATAATATCGTTCTCTGCTGCCAGCGCATTATATGCTTTCATGATATCCGGCACCAGTTTTTTCTTATATTTGAAATAGTCTCTGGCGCTCATGGTTCCAAGGACTTCTCCATTTACGATCACCTGAGAACCAACGTCATTGGTAGGTTTTAACAGAATCGGATTCATCAACACTGAAGGCTTGATTCCTGCGGCTTCCGCCTGCATAACCTGTGCTCTTCCCATTTCCAGCCCCTCTTCTGTAATAAAGGAATTCAGAGCCATATTCTGTGATTTAAAAGGTGCTACCCTGTATCCGTCCTGCTTAAAGATCCTGCACAGACCGGCTGCCAGTAAGCTTTTTCCTGCATTGGACATTGTCCCCTGCACCATAATCGCTTTTGCCATTTCTTTGTCCCCTCTTTTTCTTTTGCTGTATTTCTTATTTTCTATATTTTCATAATTATCTATAAATA
>NZ_JBWLUT010000037.1:0-21620 GCF_056504575.1 Blautia sp. CGZ-1-C1 | reverse complement strand
CAGCGCGTGTGGATTGCAATGGCACTGGCACAGGGAACGGAGATTCTTTTTCTGGATGAACCGACTACATATCTTGATATCCGATATCAGATTGAAATCCTGGAGCTTGTGAAAAAGCTTAACCGGGAATACGGTATGACGGTTATTATGGTATTACACGAAATTAATCAGGCAATTTATTTTTCTGACCGGATTATCGGACTGTGTCAGGGAAAAGTTCTGATACAGGGAGAACCTGATGAGGTGATTACCGGTGAGAGTATCCGACAACTGTATGGGATTGACCTGAAAGTCACAGAAATAGATGGGCACAAATTCGTATTGACTGTGTGAAACAGACTGAAAATACAGGAGTGGCTTTTCATATACACTCTGAAAAATAAATATTGGGAAATAACAGTAAAAAGTAATTACGCAGGATATCTGCGAAAAAGAAAAAAACGGAGAATAAACATGAGACATACGATGAAGATTTTTTGGATGATACTTGGATTTTTGTGTCTGGGACTTGGTACGGTAGGTATCATATTGCCGATTTTGCCGACAGTTCCGTTTTATATGGCAACGCTATTCTGTTTTGCAAAAAGTTCAGAAAGACTCCATTCATGGTTTCTTGGGACAAATTTATATAAGAAACATCTGGAAAGCTTTGTGCAGAAGAGAGCTATGACGATGGGAACAAAACTTCGCATTATGGGGACTGTAACAGTAATCATGGGGATTGGATTTCTTTGTATGAAAAATGTGCCTGTTGGCAGGATTTGTCTGCTTGTGGTATGGGTTTGTCATGTGTTATATTTTTTCCTGAGAGTAAAAACTGTAAATGCGGAAAGCGAGACACTGGAAGGTGCAAAATAATATGAATAAGGTGGAAAAGAAGCGGCAGAAAGAGCAGTACATTGTGGAAGAAATGATTCGATTATACTGTCGGAAAAATCATTTGGAAGAGGAACGTCAGGGCAGGCAGATGTGTCCGGTCTGTCAGGAGCTTTCGGATTATGCGAAACTCAGAAGCCAGAAATGCCCGTTTATGGAACAAAAGACATTTTGCGCGAACTGTAAAGTGCATTGTTATAAACCGGAAAAGAGAGAGCAGATTCGTCAGGTAATGCGTTTTTCAGGTCCAAGAATGTTGCTACATCATCCGATTCTTGCAATATGGCATCTGATATGTAGTAAAAGGGAGGCAAAGGTAAAAAACTTATGATAAAGACAAGACTGGTGGGACTCTTATCCCATGCGAAAAAGTATATTGTATATACGATTCTATGGCAGTGGGTGGCACTTCTGTCACAGGTATTGGCAGTTTTTTCGATTGCAGATTTACTGGAACGAGTTATATATCAAAGCGTAACGGCAGCAGTTGTTGAGCGAACGATCATTACTCTGATTCTGGTGGTAATCGTACGCTTTAGCTGCGAACGAATGGGCGCAAGATCATCTTATCTTGCCTGTGTGGATGTAAAGCGGATCCTGCGTGAAAAAATTTATGAAAAGATGCTGAAACTTGGGGCGTCCTATAAAGAGCAGGTATCGTCATCAGAGGTAGTTCAGGTATCAACGGAAGGCGTAGAACAGCTGGAAACTTATTTCGGAAAATACCTGCCGCAGTTATTCTACAGTTTAATTGCACCACTGACATTGTTTGTGATTCTTTGCCGGGTGAGCATGAAAGCCAGTGTAGTTCTTCTGATCTGTGTGCCATTGATTCCAATTTCTATCGTAGTGGTACAGAAAATCGCAAAGAAATTACTGAACAAATATTGGAGTATTTATACAGGACTTGGAGATTCCTTTCTGGAAAATCTGCAAGGGCTTACAACGCTGAAGATTTATCAGGCAGATCAGCAGAAAGCGGATGAGATGGACGTGGAGTCTCAGAACTTTCGAAGAATTACCATGAAAGTTTTGACGATGCAGTTAAATTCTACGAGTGTGATGGATATTGTGGCATACGGTGGTGCTGCGGTTGGAATGGCAGTTGCATTATCTGAATTTCTCAAAGGAAATATCAGTATCTCAGGGACGATTTGCATTGTTCTTTTGGCAAGTGAATTTTTCCTGCCGTTAAGACTGCTGGGATCTTTTTTTCATATTGCAATGAATGGAATGGCAGCGAGTGACAAGATTTTTAAAATATTAGATTTACCAGAACCTCAGACAGGAGATAAAAATCTGCCAGATGACTCATTAGACATTTCTTTTAAGAATGTACATTTTGCCTATGAAGAAAACAGAGAAATTTTAAAAGGGATTGATTTGTATCTTCCGGCAGGAAACTTTGTATCTCTGGTAGGAGAATCCGGATGCGGTAAGAGTACGATTACAGGGATCATTTCTGCAAAGAACAGAGGATTTACAGGAGAGATTACCATTGGCGGAGTATCGCTTTCTGAGGTGAATGAGTCAGATCTGATGAAACATGTGGTACTGGTCCGTCATAACAGTTATCTGTTTAAGGGAACAGTAGAAGAGAATCTTCGTATGGCAAAACCGGATGCAACAGAGGAAGAAATGAAGGCAGTTCTAAAGAAAGTAAATCTTCTGGGATTTTTGCAGACACAGGATGGTCTTCAGACAAAGTTGCTGGAAAAAGCCAGCAATCTGTCCGGCGGACAATGTCAGAGACTGGTGATTGCCAGAGCATTGCTGTACGATGCTGCTGTATATATTTTTGATGAGGCAGCTTCCAATATTGATGTGGAGAGTGAAGAATTGATCATGGATGTGATTCATGAACTGGCAAAAATCAAAACAGTGCTTCTGATTTCTCATCGACTGGCAAATGTAGTAGAATCTGATCAGATTTATTTCCTGAAGAACGGGAAAATACAGGAACATGGAAAGCATGAAGAACTGATGCAAAAAGACGGTGAATACAGACATCTGTATGAAAGCCAGATGGCACTGGAGAACTATAGAAGGCAGGTGAACAGGGATGTCTGAGGTGCAGAGTAATTTAACAAAAAAACGCAGAAGTGCCGTTTCAATTATGGGAAGTCTGATAGGTCTGGTGAAGCCGCTACTTCACATTATGATTGCAGCAATCATCCTTGGAACAGCAGGATATCTGTGCGCTATTTTCCTGACGATTCTGGCAGGGCAGGTGATCGTACATGGGATTCTGACAGGAGAAATGGGAGCAGCGATAGCAACTGAAACAACTGATGTAGCATTGTCTGCCCAGACGGTGGGGATTACAGTGAGGAATCTGTGGCTGATAAATACGCCTGTAAAAACAATTATTATTATAATGATTATTATTGCAGTTCTTCGAGGAATCCTTCATTATGCAGAGCAGTACTGTAATCATTTTATTGCATTTAAACTCCTTGCAATCATCCGCCACAAAGTATTCGCTGCATTGAGAAAACTTTGCCCGGCGAAGCTGGAAGGCAGAGATAAGGGAAATCTGATTTCAATCATTACGACAGACATTGAACTTCTGGAAGTGTTTTACGCGCATACCATTTCTCCGATTGCCATTGCAACATTAACCTCATTGATTATGATAGTTTTTATAGGGAGATATCACTGGATGGCGGGACTTCTTGCTCTTGCAGCTTATCTGATAGTTGGAGTTGCGATTCCAGTGTGGAATGGCAGACGTGGAAGTCAGATGGGAATGGAGTTTCGTACAAATTTTGGAGAGCTGAACAGTTTTGTCCTGGATTCTCTGCGCGGTCTGGATGAGACGATTCAATATGGACAGGGAGAGAGTCGAAAAGAGCAGATGTCACAACGCTCCGGAAATCTTGCAAAAATGCAGAGAAGTTTAAACAAGCAGGAAGGTTCTCAGAGATCTTTTACAAATATGGTGATCCTGCTTGCATCCTTTGGGATGCTGGCGCTGACAATATGGCTGTATGGAAGAGGAGAACTGGGATTTGAGGGAATCCTGACCTGCACCATCGCAATGATGGGATCTTTTGGTCCGGTGGTTGTATTGTCGAGTCTGTCTAATAATCTGAATCAGACACTGGCAAGTGGGGAGAGAGTTCTTTCGTTATTGGAAGAAAAGCCGATGGTGGAAGAAATTCCTGAAAATGTAAAAGATGATTCTGTAAATATTTCAGAAAATCTTTTGGATAACAAATCAGGCATATTCTCAGGTGCGCAAGCACAGAATGTTACATTTGCCTATGAAGATGAAGTAATTCTGGATGATTATTCTCTGAAACTGGAACCTGGCAAAATTACAGGAATTCATGGGGCAAGTGGTTCCGGAAAATCTACACTGTTGAAACTCCTTATGCGTTTCTGGGATGTTGATAAAGGATGTGTTTCTGTGGACGGTGAGAATGTGAGAAAGATTCCGACCAGACATCTCAGAGATATGGAAAGCTATGTGACACAGGAAACGCATCTGTTTCACGACTCTATTGCCAATAACATCGCAGTTGGCAGCCCAGATGCTTCCAGAGAGGAAATTATGAAAGCGGCAAAGAAAGCATCTATCCATGACTTTATTATGAAACTTCCGAAGGGCTATGATACAGAAGTTGGGGAACTGGGGGATACCTTATCCGGTGGTGAAAAGCAGCGAATTGGAATAGCCAGAGCGTTTTTACACGACAGTCCTCTGATTTTGATGGATGAACCGACATCCAATCTGGATTCTTTGAATGAAGGAATCATTCTGAAATCTCTGAGAGAAGCGTCAGAGAAAAAAACTGTGGTACTTGTATCACATAGGAAATCAACGATGAATATCGCAGATACTGTATTTGAAATGAAAGATGGAAGAATCTCATAATCCTTTTATCAGAAAAGAGGCTGCTACACTGTTTAATTACATGATGTAGCAGCCTTGTTTTGAATTAAAATTTTAGGAGTGGTGTTTTAGGCATCTATGTGTCGAAAACTATTGATTGACAGGATAACATGCATTTGTTACACTGAATCTACATATCTAAGAAAATTCCAGACTGTTCAGTCATTTATTTTCCTTTATGAAGATAAGTACGAAAGATAGAGGTTACACAATTTACACATATTTGTGCAAATTTGGGTATTCAAGTATTGTTACTGTATGTTAGAATAAAAGTGAGGTATCTAATGAATAATACGATATTTGATGATGTATTTCGTACAATGATTGAAAAAATGCCGTATCTGGCAGTACCTTTGATTAATGAAGTGTTCCATACTTCTTATCCGGAGAATGTACCGATTGTGCAGCTGCGCAATGAACATCAGCAGGAAAACGGAGAGATTATCACGGATTCCTGTTTAAAGATTGCTGGTAAATTGTATCATATTGAATGTCAAAGTGTAGATGATACGACTATGGCAATTCGTATGATAGAATATGATTTCTCCATAGCAATCGAAAATGCGCAGAAACAGGGATGCAAATACAGGATGGATTTTCCAAAGTCTTGCGTATTATATTTGAGAAGCGGAAAGAATACGCCGGATTTTCTGGAAATAGAGATGGTACTTTCGGATGAGAACATAGTACATTATCGGGTTCCGACAATGAAATTGGAGACATATACAAGAGACAGTATTTTTGAAAAGAATTTACTGATGCTTCTGCCATTTTATATTATGCGATATGAAAAGGATATTCATGAAATGAGTGAGAATCCGGAAATGTTCCAGAGTTTGCTGAACGACTATGAGGAAATCCGGATAAATCTGGAAAGAGAACTTTCAGGAGCAGATAAGACGGCTTTATACATGAATTTAAATAAACTGATTATAAAAATAGCGGACTATATATGCAGGAATGAAAAAACAGTCCGGAAAGGAATAGGTGAGACTATGGGTGGAAAAGTTCTTGAACTGGAATCTGAAAGGCTCGAACGGCTTCAAAAAGAGGCGGAAGCAGAGGCAAAAGCAATTGGAGAAGCAAGGGGCATGGCAATTGGAGAAGCAAAGGGCAGGGCAATTGGAGAAGCAAAGGGCAGAGTGATTGGAGAAGCAATCGGCGAAGAACGATTAAGCACTTTGCTTAATCGTCTGATTATGGATGGAAGAAGTGCAGAAATACAGTCTGTTGTGACAAATGCAGAGACTCGAAAACGGTTATATAAGGAATATGGAATTCTACCAGAATAAGCACTAAAATAGAGAAAGAAATCCTGAAGCAGAAAATGTAAGCATAATCTGTAAATAATATGTAGAGAAAACGGAGGGATAGAAAATGCTGACATGTATCAGATCAAAACGGCAGAGAAATGCAGCGGAGTATGCTTTAAGAGCTATTCAGTCATCATGCATAAAGCCTTATATTAAGACAATATATCTGTATGGCAGTTGTGCACGGGGAGAAGAGAAATATAGCAGTGATGTTGATCTGTTTCTGGAACTGTCAGAGTCATTCCGCTCCCGGCCAGAGCTAAAAAAATATCTTTATCTTCTAAAATCAGAAGTATCCTCTGAGGAATTGGATGATGCTATGCAACAGAAAGATTTTGAAAATATTTTGCGTACACATAGTCTGAACAGACTGATGAAATTTCTAAAAGGAAATATGGAAGCAGAGTTTTAATAATGTTAAGGTGGAGAATACTCAGGAAGAAATAAAAGGTCAGAATCAAACTGGAGTGAATACTTCCGATAGTACAGGAGAAAATTCAACTGACCAAAATTCTGTTCCGGGTAATTCAGGAGATGGTTCTTCGAATACAGATGATAATGGAAATATGTATACAGAATAATGACACTGAGATTACATAAAAATATTTCTTGCATTTTGTAAATAGTTATGATATGATGCTACTCAAAGAAAAGGGAGTAGCGGCCATCGTTATGAAGAACTGGACTTGTTTTTCCTATAAATGGTACATAAATGCGTCAGAACGGCAGATTAAGAATGCCCGCATTATGATATAATCGGCAAGACTTTTGTTTTAGATATTAAGAGAATAGCTCATCTTATGTCTGAAATGAAAGTCTTTTTCTTTTCTTCAGAAATTTTTAGAAGCAAAAAATTTAATCTTGCCAAATGGTGAAACGGAGGAGAAAAGTGAACGAAAAAGTAAATCCTTTTAAAAAATTACAGAAGCCGGGAAAACATGTGAAACGTATTGTAATAGGAGCAGCAGGGCTGGTAATTATTGCAGGGCTTGCAGGAGATGCTACCTATCAGATCCAGGAGCAGGAACAGGCAGTACTGACAACTTTCGGAGTGCCGAAAGCAGTGGCAGAAACGGGACTGCATTTTAAGATTCCTTTTATACAGAAAGTACAGAAAGTAAATACAACGATCCAGGGATTTCCTATTGGATATAGTATGGGAGATAATTCGGTGGTTGAGAATGAGGGCATTATGATTACCTCGGATTATAACTTTATTGATGTAGATTTCTTTGTTGAGTACAGAATTTTAGAACCGGTAAAATATCTTTACAATTCAGAGGAACCGGAAGATATTCTAAAAAATATTTCTCAAAGCTGTATCCGTACAGTAATCGCAAGTTATGATGTGGATGAAGTACTTACAACCGGAAAAGGTGAAATCCAGAGCAAGATCAAAGAAATGATACTGAAACAGATGGAGGAACAGGATTTGGGAATCCAGCTTGTGAATATCACAATCCAGGATTCAGAACCGCCCACACAGGAAGTTATGAAAGCATTTAAAGCAGTAGAAACTGCCAAGCAGGGAAAAGAAACTGCTTTGAATAATGCTAATAAATACAGAAACGAAAAGCTTCCGGAGGCTGAGGCAGAAGCAGACCAGATCATTCAGGATGCTGAGGCGCAGAAACAGGTAAGGATTAATGAAGCGGAAGCTGAGGTTGCACGTTTTAATGCCATGTATGAGGAGTATGTAAAGAATCCGGAGATCACAAAGAAGCGTATGTTCTATGAGACAATGGAAGATGTGTTGCCGGGAATGAAGATTGTGATTGATAATGGAGATGGAGTGAAGAAGGTTCTGCCGTTAGATTCTTTTACAGGGAACAGTTCAGAGAATCCGACAGAGACACTGAACACAGATCCTGCTCAGGACACACAAAATTTAAATGATTCTGAGAACGAATAATGAAATGACAGAAAATATTTCATATAAAAGGTGTTTTAGTAAGTCAACTACCCATCACCTAAAGGCAGCGGGTTTCCGCCTATGACAAACGAAAGGATTTATTATGAAAGGTAAGAAAGTTGGAATATTAATTGGTGTGGCTGCAGCGGTTGTAGCTGTCGGAGCATCAGTAACAGTAACTCAGCAAAACGAATACAAACTGATCCGCCAGTTTGGTAAGGTTGACAGGGTGATCAGCTCATCGGGAATCAGTTTTAAGATTCCGTTTATAGAGAGTACACAGTCATTGCCAAAGGAAACATTGCTGTATGATCTGGCAGCATCTGATGTAATTACAAAAGATAAGAAAACGATGATCAGCGACAGCTATGTTCTCTGGAAAATCAGCGATCCGCTTAAATTTGCACAGACATTAAACTCTTCTGTGGAAAGTGGTGAGAGCCGAATTAATACTGCTGTGTATAATGCCACCAAAAATGCGATCAGCAGTATGTCACAGGATCAGGTGATCACAAGCCGTGACGGAGAACTGTCTGATATGGTTATGGAGGCAATAGGAACAAACATGGATCAGTATGGAATCGAACTTCTCAAATTCGAAACCAAGCAGCTGGATTTGCCGGATGATAATAAGGAAGCTGTGTATGAACGAATGATTTCTGAACGAGATAATATTGCAGCGACTTACAAGGCAGAGGGAAATTCCGAAGCAAAGGTGATTCGAAATAAAACAGACAAAGAAGTAGCAATCCAGATTTCTGATGCAAAAAAACAGGCAGAGATCCTGGAAGCAGAGGGTGAGCAGGAATATATGAAAATCCTTGCGCAAGCTTATGGAGAAGAGGACAGGAGTGAGTTTTATTCTTTTGTGAGAAGTCTGGATGCGCTGAAGACATCTATGAAAGGTGAGGACAAAACAGTGATACTGTCCGCGGATTCACCGATCGCTCAGATTTTTGAAGGGAAATAAAAGAAAAAAAGTAGCAATAGTACACTCTCAAGTATTTCCAGATTTTTATATAAAATAGATGAGAAATTGACTTTATAAGCAGGTATGAGACTTGACGAACGATATGAATGTGGATATAATAGGTTCAGAAATAAAAAATTGGAATTTTTAACCGGATTTGACCGGCTCGGATATTGCTAAGGAGGAACATTTTATCATGAAAATCGGAAATGATATTTATTATGTAGGTGTAAATGATCATCAGGTAGATCTGTTTGAAGGTCAGTATGTAGTGCCAAACGGTATGTCTTATAACTCATATGTGATCATGGATGAAAAGATCGCAGTTATGGATACTGTAGATGCTGTTATTATATCGGAATCGTTGGAAAATATGGCCCGCAGGTTCAGAAACTTCTGAAAGTAGCAGCAACTCTGGATATCCAGACTATTTGTCCTCTTCATGGTCCGATCCTTACAGAGAATCTGGGACATTACATCGAGAAATATGATATCTGGTCTTCCTATAAAGTAGAGAGCGAAGGTGTTATGATCGCTTATACATCTGTCTATGGAAATACGAAGAAGGCAGTAGAACTTCTGGCACAGAAACTGGAAGAAAAAGGCTGCCCGAAGGTTGTCGTATGCGACCTTGCAAGAGAAGATATGGCAGAGGCAGTAGAGGATGCTTTCCGCTATGGCTGAGGAACTTTGCAAATAAAATCTTCAAATAAAAGCAAATAGCTTATATATTCAAAATAAAAGGCAGCAGGATTAAAAGTTCTGCTACCTTATGAATATTCAGAATCAGCAACTAAACCAATACTGGAAAGCCGGGAGTCTGCGCGGTAAGCAGAAGGAGACTTTCCATATTCTTTCTTGAATGTTTTGGAAAATGCCATCTGATCATCAAATCCCAAAGAGCTGGAAATGGTAGATACAGGAAGTTCTGTCGTAGTTAAAAGACGGCAGGCTTTTTTTAATTTCAAATCCATCAGATACTGCTTGGGAGAAACATTAAATTTCTCATGAAAAATTCTTGTCATATAATTGGGATGAACATTAAATTTTCTGGCAACATCCTGAAGCCTGAGTTTTTCTGAATATTTCATGTCCAGATAAAATTTGATTTCATCAGCAATGGAAATCTTTCCCCAGCTTTTTTCCTGAAAACCTACATCTGCATAAAGATATGATATAATGCGCAGCAGGACACTGTTTGCATAGAAATAACTGCTTATATTATTATTAAAAATAGAAAGAATCTCCAAAATACATTTCTTATATTTCTCAGTATCAAGTCCGTGAAGAACATAGACATCATCGCTTGAGGTCATAAGCTGATATACATACATTTCAGAGTTTATCCCAAGAAAATTTATCCACGCATAACTCCAGGGATCTGTGGAAGAAGCCTGATAAAAAGATACTTTTCCGGAAGGAATGATAAATACATCTCCTTTCTGACACTGAAATACATGCTGGTTAATATGCAGGGCTCCTTTTCCCGACAGAACAAAGTGAATGACATGATAGGAACGGATTCTCGGTCCGTAACTATATCCTGGTGAGCATTCTTCGTAACCGGCACTGTAGATCGCCAGATCAGAGGTAGATTTATAAATCAGGTTGTGTGAGGTCTCTTTATATTCGTCCATGCGTTTATTATATTATAAAAAGTTAGTTTTTTCCATATTCTTATCGGAAAATACTATATGAAAATCAAGCATAATCGTGTTTAATATAAACAGAAGCGCTAGAGAAAAGAAAACCTGATCAGGTGAAAGAACGAATAAAAAAAGAGAAAAAATATTAACGGAGGAATTTTTTATGAGAAGAAAAGTTGTAGCAGCGGCACTTTGTACAGCATTGGCAGTATCCAGTCTTGGTATGGGAAGTATAGCAGTAATGGCAGATGATAATACAAAAATTACAATACTTAATACAAAGGACGAACTTCAGACACAGTGGGAAGAGCTTGCAGAGGAATATGAGAAAACGACAGGTGTTAAAGTTGAAGTATCTGTAACAGTCGGAGATTCTCCTTCTGAAGATATTACAAAAAGATACGCTTCAGGTGAGGTACCAACTATTTTTATGGGAGATGTACAGGATATCCTGATGCTTGATGAATATGCCATGGATCTTTCTGATGAAGAATGGGCAGATATAGGAGGCACAAAGTTTGGCTGTGTTGTGAATGATAAATTAAAAGGTTTTCCATTCTGCATCGAAGCTCGTGGTCTGATTTATAACAAAACTGCTATTGAAGAAGTAACAGGTGAAGAATTTGATCCATCACAGATTAAAACTACCGATGATTTAAAAGCGATTCTTGATAAGCTGGTAGATGGCGGTATGGAAACACCGGTAGCCTTAAATATGGAAGACTGGTCTCTGGGCGGACATTATCTGACTCAGGTATATGAGGAGCAGGATGGAACAGCCAAAGGAGCGCAGGATTTTGTTGACGGAATCAAAGATGGTTCTGTAAAACTGGGTGATAATGACAGGTGGAATTCTTTAATGGATACGTTTGATCTTCTTAAAGAGTACAATATGAACAAAGACAATCCTCTGGCTTCTGATTATGATGAAAATGCTATCAGTATCACAGAAGGAGATATTGCATTCTGGTTTAATGGAAATTGGGCATGGGCTGAGATGTCTGAGTTTGCAGAGGACGATACAGAGTATGGAATTATGCCGATTCCACAGAATGATGCTGATAATGATGCAACAGAAAATCTTTGCGGTGGTGCAACAAAGTATCTGATGATCGATACCAAATATAATGATGAAAAACAGCAGCAGGCAGCAAAAGATTTCTTACATTGGCTTGTATATGATGAAGATGGACAGGATTTCCTTGTAAATAAATGTAATCTTGTACCGGCATTTTCCAATATTGATCTGGAAGTAACGAATCCATTAGGCGCATCTGTACAGAAATATACAGCAGATGAGAAGATCTTTGAAACATTTGCAAACTTACCGGGAGACCACTGGAAAACGCTTGGAGCAGAAATGCAGAAATATTTAGGCGACCAGTGCACAAGAGAAGAACTGGAAGCAAGCATTGAGAGTTATTGGCAGAAACAGTAAGAAAGGGACAGGAGGCTGTGATTGATGAAAAAAAATAACAAATTAAGCAGTAAAGTCGTGACATTTCTGGGATTTGGCGGTCCGTCTGTTATTTTGTTTTCCTGTGTAGTACTGCTTCCATTTATTTATGGTATTTATCTGACTTTTACAGGATGGGATGGAATCTCAAGCAAAATACCATGTGTCGGATTTGAAAATTATTCAAGACTGTTTCAGGATAAAGAGTTCTGGGTTTCTCTTGGAAAAACAATCCTTTATGCATTGATTTCCGTTATTCTGGCAAATGTGGTTGCATTTTTACTTGCTTATCTCGTTACCAGTAAAATTAAAGGAAGTAACTTTTTCCGCGCAGCATTTTTTACCCCGAATCTGATCGGTGGAATTGTACTTGGTTATATCTGGCAGTTTGTATTTAATAAAGGAATTTTAATTATCGGAGAAAAAACAGGAATTCAGTTATTTTCGTCTTCCTGGCTATCAGATCCGGTAAAGGCTTTCTGGGCGTTGATCATCGTCACAGTCTGGCAGCTTTCCGGTTATCTTATGTTGATTTATATTGCCGGTTTGATGGGTGTTTCTGAGAATTTAAAAGAGGCAGCACGTATTGATGGATGTGATGAAAAGAAAACAATGCGCTATATTACTTTGCCATTAATGGCGGGTACATTTACAATCTGCTTTTTCCTCGCAATTTCAAGAGCATTTGTTACTTATGATGTAAACATTTCCCTGACACAGGGAGGACCATTCAATTCTACAAGACTGGCTGCGATGTATGTATACAATATGGCATTCTCAGCAAAAGAATATGGTCTTGGACAGGCAGAAGCCTTGATTTTATTCCTGGTAATTGCCGTAATTTCAATTTCTCAGGCGGTAATGGGTAAACGTAAGGAGGTGGAAGCATAATGGATTTAAACCAGAGAGGATATGTACATAAAAAAGCCGGATTAGCAATAAAAATTATTGTTCTTATCTGTGCACTGGTCGTTTATATGTTTCCATTTGTAATGGTTATCATTAATTCTTTCAAAATCAAAAGAGATATTATTAAGGAGCCTATGGCGCTGATCGGAAGTCATGGAGCGTCTCTGGATAATTACGTGGAAGCATTCCATAAAATGAATTTTATCAGAGCATTCTTGAATTCTCTTTGCATTACAGGTGTCAGTGTTGTGCTGATCATTATTACATCTGCGATGTGTGCATATCTGTTTGTCAGAATGGATTATAAAATAAACAAAATATTTTTCGGACTGATGATTGCTTCCATGGTAATTCCATTTCAGGTTATCATGATTCCACTGGTGTCAATTTACGGAGGAAATCTTCATATCCTGAATCATAGACTGACGCTGATTCTGATGCATGTGGGATTTTCAACAGCACAATCAGTTTTCATGTATCATGGATTTATCAAAAGTAATATTCCAATGTCACTGGAAGAAGCAGCGAAGCTGGATGGCTGTACAAAATATCAGACGTTCTTCAGAATCGTATTTCCATTGTTAAAACCTACCACCGCTACACTGGTAATCTTGTATGCAATGGGTATCTGGAATGATTTCCTGCTTCCATCTCTGGTTCTGACACAGAAAGAATTGTATACGCTTCCAATTGCGACACAGATGTTTTATGGAACATATTCTTCAGATTTGGGGCTGATCATGGCATCATTACTTATGGTCGCAGCACCGGTAATTGTACTGTATCTGTTTTTGCAGAAGTACATTATCGCAGGTGTTGTGGCAGGAGCCGTAAAATCATAACCTGAAAAATTATAAAAAGAGCAGATCCTGTATCAAAATTATGAGTAAATGGTGAAGAGGGTTGAAAATATCCCCCCTGATTGACTAATAGTAATGGCGATACAGGATTACTGTGTATATGGAGAAGCAAAATGAAAAAAATTACTGAGAATAACTATATGACAGTTTACAGCAATCTAAAAATAAACACATGTGTTCAGGAAGAAAATAAGCTTCAGGACGTGAAGATAACATACGTGGATATTGAGATGAAACAACAGGCAGAAGACAACAAGGAAGGTACGATCAGACTGGAATTTGTTTTTCCTGCAACAGATATCAGTGGCAGATGGTTTCCAATATGTAAATTTGACCGTTCTGTAAAAGCAGATTATGATTCTGCTGTGGAATCTATGACGGCAAGTTCCGCGCCGGTTGTATGCTTTTATAATTCTGACGGAATGAACCGCCATACAATCGCTCTTTCAGAAGTACGCCAGAAAGTATTTATGAAGTGTGGAATTCATGAAGAAGATGGAAATATGCTGTGTGTAATTGAAATTCCGGTTACGCAGGGCTTCAGCGAAAAAGATTTGAAAATTACAATCTGGGAATCAATAGAAAGAAAAAAATACTGGGAAGTTCTTGATAAAGTCAGATACTGGTGGGAAGAGACACTGAATATCATGCCGGCAGAAGTTCCTGAGCTTGCAAAGAAACCGATGTATTCCTTCTGGTATTCCCAACACCAGAATATTACGGCAGAGAGTGTAGAAGAAGAAAGTCTGCGTGCTGCCGAAATGGGATTTTCAGCAATTATCGTAGATGATGGATGGCAGACAGAAGATAATAACAGAGGATACGCTTATTGTGGAGACTGGGAACCATCACAGCAGAAATTCCCTGATTTTGCGCAGCATGTAGCAAGGGTACAGGCTATGGGGCTGAAATATCTTTTATGGTTCTCTGTACCTTATATTGGAAAAAATACCAAAGCATGGGAAAGATTTCATGATAAACTATTGAGATATAATGAAAGTCAGCAGGCTGGAATCTTTGACTTGAGATATCCGGAAGTCCGGGAATATCTGAAAGCAATCTATGTAAAAGCAGTAAAAGACTGGAATCTGGATGGCTTAAAACTGGATTTTATTGATGAGTTCTATTTCCAGGAAGAAAGTCCTTCCTATAATGAGCAAATGGATTGTCATGATATACAGGATGCGCTGAATATTTTCCTTACAGATGTTATGGATACTCTGAAAAAAATCCGCCCGGATATTCTGATTGAGTTCAGACAAAGATATATTGGACCTCAGATACGAAGATACGGAAATATTTTTCGTGTAAGTGACTGTCCGGGATCCGCAGTCAGCAATCGAACAGGTACGATTGACCTGCGGCTTTTAAGTGGCAGTACAGCGGTTCATTCAGATATGCTGATGTGGCATCCTGATGAGAAGCCGGAAGATGCAGGATTACAGTTGTTGAGCTGTTTGTTTGCAACTGTACAGATTTCGGTATGTCTGGATCAGATAACGGATGATATGAAGCGAATGTTATTGTTCTGGCTTGGGTTTATGGATGAAAAGAGAGAAATTCTGTTACATAGCCAGATTCAGCCAGAAGAACCGGAAAATCTTTATCCGGAGGTCTGTGCAGAATGTGGAAATGAAAAAATACTGGTGCATTACAGTAAAGGAAGACTGGCAGATTTAAGAGATATTAATAAGAAAATTTATTATATTCACGCTGTAAAGGAAGAAGAGGTATGCTTCAGGTGTAATTCCTCAGATACTCTTAAATATGAAGTACGGGACTGCTATGGAAATTTAATGGAGAGTAACGAAGTGTCGGCTAATCAATTTGTTATAATTTCTGTTCCAACTTCTGGAATGGTTGAATTTACAAGAAAGCTGTGATACCATAAATATAACTTTGGGGGCAAAAAGTATTTTGTCCCCAAAATTCATATGTGGGAGGTTCTACTCTTATTCAGTTTATGTAGCTTAAGCGTACATTTTGTAGAAAGTATTTTCAAACAGCACTGTATTCAAAATTCACAAACATATGGGGGAATGGTATTATGATACGAATGATCGTCAGCGATTTGGATATGACTCTGACTGGAAAGAATGGAGAGATGAGTGTTCTTACGGCTGAAATAATCAGAAGATCACAGCAGATGGGAATCAGTTGGGTAATTGCCACTGGGAGAGGATTCGAAACAGTAAAACCTGTGCTGAAAAAGGCAGATATTGATTTGGATATGATTTTGCTGAACGGGGCAGAATACCGTAGTTGTAATGGAGAAAAACAGTATTATGAGGCATTACCTCAGGACATATGTGAAGAATTAATTACATTTTTTACAAAGAGAAATATTGATCTGGAGATAAATACTTCTGAAGGTAACTATGCTACTGCGCCAAGATTGCTGGATGATTCATCGGATCTTATTCCGTTTCAGGAATATCGGAAGGGAACAGCTTATATTTTGAAGATTTTTGCTTTTTCTAAAGATTATGAAAACATTCAGCAGGCAAAAGAGAAATTAAAAGGCAGAACAGATATACATGTCACTTCTTCAGCTCCCTGGAATGTGGAGATTACTTCTCCGGCAGCTGATAAATTTCAAATGGTAAAACGTATTATAGATGAAAATGCCATATCATCAGAGGAAGTAATGGTGTTTGGCGATGGAGTGAATGATGTATGTCTGTTCAGGGAGTTCTGTCACAGTAGAGCAGTTGCAAATGCAGTTCCGCAGATTATTAACATGGCAGAGAAAGTTGTAGCTGATTGCGAAGAAAATGGAGTAGCCAGGGAAGTAGCAGAAATGTTCAGTATTTCGTTATAGGAAGTGCTAAAAGTGTAGAAAGAAGAAAATAAAAATGCAATGGAAAATCGAAGATGGTATATCTTACTGAAAAAGGAAAAATATATACTTCCAAGACAGCTGCACGACTATTTGAGGCTGAATGTAAAGCGCTAAGCAACTGGACGGAGGAAGAATTATTCTTGTAGCATTACCATTTCTTATGCTGCAATATGCATTTTCAAGCCTGGCTGTTACCGCAGAAAAGCCGAAACTGGGACTGGTTGTGACAGTTACTGCAGGTGTGATAAATATGGTTGGTGATGCGCTTTTTCCTTTATCTTCGCAGGGATTGCCATATTTGGTTCCGCTTTCTTTACAGCCCTCAATGATGGACTTACATTGGCAGTCATTTCATTCCTCAGAACATTTCTGTTTGAATGCGCTTCCGTAATGATCCTGCCGCTGATTCTTGGGCTTAATGAAAAGTTGTAAAGTGGTGATTAAGTACAATACAATGGAGATTGTGATGTAACCGGGAGGTTGCGGATACAGTCAAACACAACCTCCCGCAGAGTGCAGTTGACGTTAACAACATTCACTATCCCCAATCATAATCATGGGAGCAATCTGCATCACTCCGGAGCTGAAGAGAAAGGGCTGTGGCAAAATACGGTTGGACTGGTGTGATTATTTAACCGAATCAAGCAAGTAGCGGAGCGGATGATTTTATCCACTTGACTTGGTGATTCAATGCTCAGCCAATCAATTTCTCATTCACATACTCAAATCCGAGACGTTTCACAGTATCAGCAAACCGTTCTCCAGCGATTCCTTCATCTTTGAAGAGAAGGATTGCTTTCTCTATGACAGTCATTACCTCTTCTTCCTCTGTGAAAATTCTTGTAAGAGCCTGACCGTGTGAGATTCTCTTACCCCAGCGGCCTCCGATATAGATTTTATAACCATTCTGATATTCCGGTACTGCGCCGAAAGGACATTTCCCTTTGCAGCGTCCGCAATGGATACATTCTTCAGGATCAATGTAAAGTTTACCGTCAACTAATTTCGGGACATGGACAGGACAACTTTTTTCAATCTGACATTTCTTACATCCCCGGCATTTCTCAACATCCGGTTTTGGGATCCTCTGACCTATAATTCCCATATCATTCAGATTAGGCTTTACACAGTTATTAGGACATCCGCCAACTGCAATCTTGAATTTGTGCGGGAGCACTACATCGTGATAGCCTACATAAAAATGCTCATGGATCTTCTTGCTGAGTGCAAAGGTATCGATCAGACCATACTGGCAGGTTGTTCCCTTGCATGAGACAACAGGACGCACTTTGGCTCCGGTTCCGCCTGTCATCAGGCCGTGTTCTCCAAGGAAAGCAATGGCTTTTTCAATATTATCATAAGGAACTCCCTGGATTTCCATACTCAGGCGGGTTGTCATAGTGATCTGGCCATTTCCGAATTTGTCTGCTGCATCTGCAATAGCACGATGTTCATCTGTTGTAATATGACCATTTCCTGTAATGACTCGAATATTAAAAATGTCATCATATCGTTTGTCCTGAAGACATCCCAGACCCTTTACCCGTTTGATTTCCTCGGGACTCAGTTTTTGGTTGTCAGATGTTACTGGCTTTTTCTCATTCATGATTCAGTATCTCCTTTATATAGCCGTTATTGTTCTCTGATGTATACGGTGTTTCTTTTGTTGATTATAGGCTTTATGAATGATAAAATCAATTTATGAGTTTTTATTATACGATAAGTAATGCTTATGAAAAAGAAAACTACACAGAAAAAACTATCTGATATCAATAGAGTGGGAGAGTTCAAAAAGATTATGTTAGATCACAGAACGGAAACGTTTATGGCAGTATGCAATGTTATGAATTACAGGGAGGCGGCAGAGCTGTTACATATTACTCAGCCGGCAGTTACCCAGCATATCCAGTTTTTGGAAAAGGAATATGGCTGCCGTCTTTTTCTTTATGAAAACAGAAAACTGATCAAGACCCCTGCAGCGCAGATGCTGGAGGATTACCTGCGATCGGTTCAGCAGCGTGAAAATTTTCTCAGGGAAAAGATAAAAAACAATGGTCTCCGGGAACTGCGTATCGGTGCAACCAAGACCATTGGTGACTATGTGATCACAGACAGGATTCACGATTTTTTAAATCAGCCGGATATAGCACTGACTCTGATCGTGGATAACACAAAGCATCTTTTGCATTTATTGGAACAAAATACTCTGGACTATGCCATCATAGAAGGATTTTTTGACAAAAACAGATTCGGAAGCCAGCTGTATCGCCGGGAACCTTTTGTGGGGATTTGCCCGAAGGATCATCCCTTTGCAAGCCGTGAAGTATCTGTAGAGGAGATCCTGAAAGAAACTCTGATCCATCGCGAAAAAGGTTCTGGAACGCTGGCTATCCTGGAGGAAAAGCTTCTGGAGCATAATGAATCTTTGGAGCGTTTTCACCGGCATATATGTATTTCCAGCTTTAAGATGATCATCGACCTGATCAAGTCCGGGTATGGAATCTCATTTGTATATGAAGTACTTGCCAAAAGCGACCCGGAGCTTGGGATTTTTACACTGAAGGGTGAGCCCATAGTCAGAGAATTTAATGTTATTTATCTGAAGCATGCAGATGTGAGGGAGAAGATGGAATGGTTTTTATGACCGCCTGTGCCTGGGCAACTTTTTCCGCAAAGGTATAACAGATCTTGCATGAAAGACACTTGAGTCAGGGGAATTACTTGATTCGGTTAAATAAAAATGAGTAGGAATTTCTATTTTATATGAATATTCTTTTTTGTCGGATAGTAATTATCGTAGAATTGTATTTGGTTGACAGTAATACTATTGATTTCCAGTAAGAAATTGGATATAATAGGTGCAGAAATAAAAAAAAGAAATTTTCATCTCTGAAAAATAACAGGAGATCAATAAGGAGGAAAATTCACATCATGAAAATCGGAAATGATATTTATTATGTAGGTGTAAATGATCATCAGGTAGATCTGTTTGAAGGACAGTATGTAGTGCCAAACGGTATGTCTTATAACTCATATGTGATCATGGATGAAAAGATCGCAGTTATGGATACCGTAGATGCTAATTTCAAGGATGAATGGCTTACAAATGTAGCAGAGGTTCTTAACGGCGCAAAACCGGATTATCTGGTTGTACAGCATATGGAACCGGATCATGCGGCTAATATTGAGAACTTCATGAAGGCATATCCGGACACAACAGTTGTTGCCAACACAAAGACTTTTACCATGATGGAGAATTTCTTCAGAAAACTGAATCTGGACGGAAAGAAACTCGTAGTAGGTAACGGCGAGAGCCTGACACTTGGAAAACATGTTCTGACATTTGTATTCGCACCGATGGTTCACTGGCCGGAAGTTATGGTTACATATGATAGCACTGATAAAGTTCTGTTTTCTGCTGATGGATTCGGCAAATTCGGAGCGCTTGACGTAGAGGAAGACTGGGACAGCGAAGCACGTCGTTACTATATCGGAATCGTTGGAAAATACGGTGCACAGGTTCAGAAGCTCCTGAAAGCTGCCGCAACTCTGGATATCCAGACAATCTGTCCGCTCCATGGACCAATCCTCACAGAGAATCTGGGACATTACATTGAGAAATATGATATCTGGTCCTCCTACAAAGTGGAGAGCGAAGGTGTTGTGATCGCCTATACATCTGTTTATGGAAACACAAAGAAAGCAGTAGAACTTCTGGCACAGAAACTGGAAGAAAAAGGATGCCCGAAAGTAACTGTATTTGACCTTGCAAGAGATGACATGGCAGAAGCAGTAGAAGATGCGTTCCGCTATGGCAAACTGGTACTTGCAACTGTTGAGTATAACGGAGATATTTTCCCATTCATGCGTACTTATATTGAAAATCTGACAGAACGCAGCTACCAGAACCGCACCATCGGTCTCATTGAAAACGGAAGCTGGGCACCTGCAGCAGCAAGAATCATGCAGGGGATGTTCGAAAAGAGCAAAAACATCACATGGCTCGAGAACAATGTAAAGATTATGTCCTCACTCAGCGAAGCAAATGAGGCAGAGATTGAGGCTATGGCTGAGGAACTTTGCAAATAATTGATAATTGTAAACAGCAGGATCGAAAGATTCTGCTGTTTTTTAGAATAAGATAAACCTGGTTACTGAGAATGGAGTGAACAAGTAACTATATTCGTAAGAGAAAGGCAGGAACAAAACATGACAGTAGCAGAAGTTGTAAAGAAAATGGTAGAGTATTCCAAGGGAGATCTTCATGACATCAATCATTTCATGAAAGTATACGCATATGCAAAAACAATCGCAGAAGGCGAAAATCTGTTACCAGAGCAGCAGAAGCTGGTGGAGGTAACTGCGGTTGTCCATGATATTGCCTGCCCTCTCTGCAGAGTAAAATACGGAAATGCCAACGGCAAGCATCAGGAGGAAGAAAGTGCGGCACTGATAGAGGAATTTTTCGCAGATTCAGATCTGCCGAAAGAATTTGTGGATCGTGTTTCTTATATTGTAAGCCATCATCACACAATAACCGGAATCGACGGTATTGATTATCAGATTATGATAGAAGCAGATTATCTGGTAAATGCTGATGAGAGTAATTTCTCCGGAAACAATGTGAGAAATATGCTGGAAAAAGTATTCAAAACAGAGACAGGAAAATTCCTGCTTCAGTCTATGTATCAGAAAAGATTAAACGCTGAGGAATAAAACAAAATATTACATAAAAACGCCCATTGAAAAGCTGTCACAAAAAAAGTGGCAGCTTTTTGAAACTTTTCATTACATTTTCCCATCTAATAAGTGTAAAACAAAAACAACAAAACTTCATTCGAATGAAACCCATTTACAGAAACATACTCTAAGCAAGGAGGATCAGCATTTGATACAGTTGGTAAAACGCTCCATCTCAGGAGATGCAGATGCATTTCT
>NZ_JBWLUT010000036.1:0-48228 GCF_056504575.1 Blautia sp. CGZ-1-C1 | reverse complement strand
AGATACCGCTGATAATATAAATGGATCTGAATGCCTCCGGCATTGTCATAAAGTTAATGCTTGTGCCCAGTAAAAGGTTTACCGGACCTGTTACGGAAAGAAAAATTCTTACAATACCGCACAGTACAATTACAGAAACAAAGTTTGGCATATAAAGGATAAGCTGGACTTTTTTCTTAATTCCTTTACTCTCAATTCTGTTTAACAGAAATGCAAGCAGGATCGGTATTGGAAATCCCCACAATAATCCGTAAATACTAAGCTTCAGTGTATTTACCAGATATCTCATAAAATCCGGAGATGACAAAAACCGTTTGAAATATGTCAGTCCTACCCATTCACTTCCCATAATTCCTCTGATCGGGTTATACCTCTGGAATGCGATCAGGATTCCGCCCATCGGTATATACTTGAATATCAGAGTCAGGATAAGTGCCGGAAACAGAAAGATCACATAAAGCTGCCAGTGCTGTTTCACATAGACCAGTGTGTTATGAAGTCCCTGCTTTTTCTCTCCTTGTTTCTTTTCTGAAACACTCATAGTTTTTCCACTCATAGTTTCAGAATCTCCTCCTTTCTCCTTCTCCTGATAATTTTACATTTGTAACTATTCTTCTGACTTTTTTACAATCATCGTTTGTGCATCTGTAAAATTATCTTTTTGATTTATAACATTGTTTTACCATATATTTTTACATTTGTCAATATAGCTTTTACACTTTGCACAACTATATTTTTATTTCCTATTGTATATTTATACTTTTTATCTATATTCTGTTACATTTGTGACATTCTTTTATTTTACATTTTTACATTTATCATTTGACATTTCATCCATTTTACATTACAATAGTTATATATATAAGAAATAACTCCATAAAATTATTAAAAAACAGGAGGTAATTATGCCTGAACGAGTAACCATACAGGATATTGCCGATGCCCTCGGCCTATCCAGAAATACAGTTTCAAAAGCAATCAATAATACCGGCATCCTGGCTGATGCCACAAAAGAAAAGGTTCTCAGAAAAGCAGTAGAAATGGGATATAAACAGTTTTCCTACGCTGCAACACTGGAAGATATCACAAATCAGAACAATGCTTCTGATTCACAGTCTAATAATAAGGAAATCGCACTGCTGACAACGAAGTTTCTGGGAGATTCCCACTTTTCTTCTACCATGCTTGACAAATTCCAGAGAGAAATCTCTCAGATGGGATACAGCCTTTCCATGCACCGTATTCTGGGAAATGAATTAAAGAGCCAGAAGCTTCCGGTCACCTTCGACGCTTCCAGAACTTCAGGAATCATCTGTTATGAACTTTTCGATCACGCCTATAGTCAGATGGTCTGCAATCTGGATATTCCTGTTCTCTTTGTTGATTCACCAGTCGCAGGTCTTGCTGCCCCCTTAAAGGCAGACCGGCTTTATATGGATAACCAGTCCTGTATCTACAGTTTTATACAGGAAATGATCCGACGAGGAAAAAAGAGTTTTGGTTTTGTAGGAGAACGTTTTCACTGCCAGTCCTTCTGGGAACGTTATATGGCATTTCGTGACGCCATGTTTCTTCTTGGGCTGGATTATAATGAAGATTATTGCATGCTGGAAAACAAAGAAGGGGTAGAAAATCCCGGTTCCGAAGATTATCAGGATTATCTTACCCGGTGTTTCGTGAAATTAGAAAAGCTTCCGGAAGTAATCATATGTGCCAACGATTTTGTTGCCATTGATACCATGCATGTGCTTCGCAAACTGGGATATTCCATTCCTGAAGATGTTTATATCTGTGGTTTTGATGATTCTCCGGAATCAAAGATTGTTATGCCGCCTCTGACTACCATCCACATTCACAGCCAGATCATGGGATTTTCCGCTGTTCATCTTCTGATATCCCGGATCAAAAATCCGTCTCTGAACTATCGCACCATATACACAGAAACCAGCCTCATTTATCGAGACTCCACCGGAGACTGATCCAGCTCCCAATCTGACAGGAGGTAATTATATTATGAAAAATTTCTTCAATCCGGATAATACAGTTATGCAGTTTATAACCAAAACAGCACTCAGCGTTTACCTGAACATTTTATGGTTCATCTGCTGTATTCCTGTTGTTACCGCCGGTGCTTCCACAACTGCACTTTTTTATGTCACTCTGAAAATGGCACGAAATGAAGAAGGAAACATCACCAAAGACTTCTTTCATTCCTTTAAGAGTAATTTCCGACAGAGCACAATCGTATGGCTTATTTTACTGGGAATCGGAATCATCCTTGGCATAGACGGCTATGTGTTATACCATCTGCGATTTGAAAATGTTTTCTGGACCATCATAACAGCTGTTTTTATTGTTGCAGTAATTGCCTATGCCATTGTTCTTCTCTACATTTTCCCATTAATGGCGCGCTTTGAAAACTCCATTCCTGCCATGTTTAAAAACTCCATTATCACAGGAATGCGTTTTCTCCTCTGTACAGTTTTGATGATGGTTATCTATTTTATAATGACAGTGGTTGTAATCCGTTTCTTCACACCGGCAATTATCTTTGGCGAAGGACTCTGTGCATTTTTATGCTCCTGTCTTCTTTCCAACATTATGAAACTTCTGGAGGAAAAAAGTATTTCAGAAACTTCCAGCCCTTTACGTACATGATTTTTATAAAGGAGACTCGTTTATGACTTCCACTCATACCAGAATTTCCAGTCTGCCAGGCACAAAAGCAAAAATCAGGTATATCTGGGATTATTATAAACTGCCGATTATTTTTGTATGTATTGCGATATACATCATAGGATATATTCTGTATGGACACCTTACAGAAAAAAATCAGATTCTGTCTGCTGCCTTTGTAAATTTCGTTCCAGATGAAGAACTGAGCGAACAGCTTGGAAATGGTTTTCTTGACGCACAGAAAATTAATGATTCCAGAAATGAGGTTCGTCTGTACAAAGGTTTATATCTTACAGATAACGAAAATAATCCTAACCACGAATACACCTACGCCTCCCGTATGAAGATCCTTGGAGCAATTGACAGTGAATCACTTGATGTTGTATTCATGAACAAAGAAGCATTTGACGCCTTTTCCCAAAATGGTTATCTCTGCGATCTTGAGAAACTGCTTCAGCAAAAAAATCCCGGATTATATAAGGAAGTTTCTCCATTTCTTCAGACAAATACAAAAATCCTGAACGATAATTCAGTAGATATATATCTGGACCCTTCTGTTACTTACTCAGCTGAGACAAAGGAATATCCCATGGGACTGGATATTTCCGAATCTGTCTATTTAAAAAATGCAGGCATGAACGGCACTGTTTATCTGGGAGTGATTTCCAACTCCCCTCATTTATCAGAAGCTGTGTCTTATATTGATTATCTTTTCAACAGTAATCTGTCATAATTCAGATTGCAAAAAGTGCTGTATCTTCTTTCCTGGAAATGAAGATACAGCACTTTTCATTTTTAACCAAATCAGGTAAGTCTTCTGCGATGCTTACGAGTCTCCACTGACTTTTATAGTTCTTATTTTATATCTTTCAGCAACATCAGATGCTCTGTCGGAAAGCAGATATATTTCGGGACTTTTGCCTGCGGGTCTTCTTCGAAATCTCCTTTCGGACACATCCACCAGACCGGCTGACAGTCTCCGCCTTTCTTGTTCTTCAGTAAATACTGATGTTCAAAGGTCGTTTCAATATATTCCACAACTTCCACTTCCATGTGGTTCTCTCCGCCTTCAGATGCACCTTTCATCCAGTGACCGCGGATTCCCACATGGGTAACATCATCCGGCACCACATCTTTTGTCTGCAACATCAGATCCCAGTCCACTGCATAAATGCTGTGTTCTCCCATCTTCTGTACAGTTGAGAAATTTTTACATCCTGTCAGTCTGGCTGCCTGCAGAATACCGGGGCGCTCAAAGAGTTTCTTTGTTTCTCCTGTAGTAAGCGCCTGACCGCTGTCCAGAATTGTCAGATGTCCGCAGAACTTGTAAGCCTCATCACGGCTGTGAGTGACCAGAATCATATCACCTGTGTACTCATTAAGAAAGTTCTGCATATCACGCTGCATGATATCTTTCAGATATCCATCCAGTGCTGAGAACGGTTCATCCAGAAGGATGACTTCCGGTTCTCCGATCATCATTCGTGCCAGTGCGACACGCTGCTGCTGACCTCCGGAAAGCTGTCCCGGATAACGTTTCTCCAGCCCGTTAAGCTGATAGCGCTCTATGTAATCTGCCACTTTTGCCTTAAGATGTTTCTTATCCCCTCTGTATCCGCATGCAATATTCTTCTCTACAGTCATGGTAGGAAAAAGTGCATAGTTCTGAAAAAGATAGCCAACCTTCCTCTCCTGCGGTTTAAGATTGATTTTCTTTTCTGAATCAAAAAGAACTTTATCATTTACAACAATTCTTCCTGAGTCCGGTGTCTGGATTCCTGCAATACAGCGCAGAGTCATACTTTTTCCGCTTCCAGATGCTCCAAGAATCCCCATTGGAGAACCATCACTCTCAAGCTTTACTTTCAGAGTGAAGCCATGAAGTTTCTTCTCAATATCCACACTGACTGCCATTACATCCACCTGCCCATCTTCATTCCCTTACCGGAAACAATATTGATTGCCGCAACGATCACAAATGAAATAATAAGAATCACAACTACCCAGAAACCTGCCATTCCATAATTTCCCGCCGCAGTTTCAGAAGCAATGGCGACAGAAACAGTTCTTGTCTTGCCAAGAATATTTCCTGCAAGCATAGATGTTGCGCCGTATTCTCCGATTGCTCTGGCAAATGCAAGCACCGTACCGGAAGCAATTCCGGGTCCTGCTGTCGGCATAACAACGGTCCAGAAGATTCTTCTGTCACTCATGCCAAGTGTCTTGCCTGCTGCAATCAGATTCACATCCACCTGTTCAAATGCAGCGCGTGCATTTCTGTACATCAACGGAAACGCAATTACAGATGCTGCGATCACGCAGCCCTTCCAGGTCTGTACGATCTTAATGTCAAAATTATCCAGCAGAAATGCCCCCAACGGACGTCTCAGACTGAACAGCAGAAGCAGGATGAAACCGGCCACTGTCGGGGGAAGTACCAGAGGCATGGTCAGGATACCATCCAGTATGCCTCTGGAAACAGGTTTCATCTTCATTACCAGTCTCGCAAAGAATATCCCCAGAAAGAACGCGATCACAGTAGCCGCGAAACCTGTTTTCAGTGAAATCCATAAAGGACTCCAGTTTATTTCTGCCAGAAATTCACTCATTCTTATTTAGCTTCCTCTGTTGTCTCTGTCTCAGCATTTGTTTCTGTGTCATCTGTTTCTTCTGTTGTTTCTGCATCTTTATCATCTGTTTCGGAAATATCATCTACTTTGTATGCTGTAAAGCCATATTTCTCAAACACTTTCATAGCGTCATCAGATTTGATGTACTCAAGAAATGCTTCTGCAGCTGCTGTATCATCTTCAGATGCCTCTTTGTCTTCGATAAGGCCTACCGGATAGCGAACAGGTGTCTTCAGTGCATCTGCCGGAGCTTCTGCGATAACGTCTACTTTATCTGCAACGGAAGCTGCATCTGTAGCATAAACGATACCGATCTCATTACTTCCTTCACTTACTGCAGCAAGAACTTCAGATACATTTTTACCTTCATTGATCTCCATCTTATTTACTTCATCTGTAATTCCAAGGTTGTCAAAAATCTCTCTGGCATACTGTCCAACCGGAACACTGTCACCTGCAAGTGCAATATTGGCTGCATCTGTAATGTTCTCAAATCCTGTAACTTTTGTTTCTCCATCCTTAGGTTTGATCAGAACGACTTTATTCTCAAGGATATCTTCTACAGTATCTTTCTTAGCCAAATTTTCGTCTACCAGAGCATTCATCTGTTTATCAGCTGCTGAAAAAAAGATATCACAGCGTGCGCCTTCTTCTATCTGTGTCTGTAATGTACCTGAGCTGTCTGCATTGTAGAGGATTTCAACATCAGGATATGTCTCATTGAAGTCTTTCTGGATTTCTTCCATTGCATTGCTTAAGCTCGCTGCGATGAATGTGTTGACTTCACCTTTTAAGTCTGTATCCGCTGCGAAAACTCCTGTGCTGAGCATTCCTGCGCTCAGTACTCCTGCCATCATTGCTGCAATTAATTTCTTTCTCATATTTTTACCGTCTTTCATTTAGTTTCGTTTTGTTTTGTTCAGTTTTGTTTCATTTTGTATCTATTGTACAAAACTTTTGTATTCTTGTCAATTTTATTTGTATATGTTATCATGTAAATGACAAAAGGTCGAAAGCCTTATTTTTACCGGCATAAACAACTTTCCGGCCTTTGATCGGGTATCAGATAAATCTATAGAAAAAAATAATAAACAGTGAGGTAATTATCATGAAATTAAGTGCACGCAATCAGTTAAAGGGGAAAGTAGTAAGTATCAATAACGGAGCTGTAAACTCCATCGTTTCTATTGATATCGGCGGCGGAAACATTATTACAGCAACCATCTCCTGTGCAGCAGTTGAAGAATTAAACCTGAAAGTAGGTTCTGATGCTTATGCAGTGATCAAGGCTACTAATGTCATGGTAGGTATTGATGAATAAACTTTACACAGCTCAGGAGGTCGCAGACCGTCTGAAGATCAAAAAGACGACGGTCTATGAACTTATCAAGCGCGGTGAGCTGGAATCTTCCAAAATCGGAAAACAGCTCAGGGTCAGTGAAGAACAGTTGACACAGTATCTTAACAGAAGCAGTTCCGGCAATTTCGGAAGCGGGCAGGATATTCCGTACACTTCTGTTAATTTTGAACCTGAGAGTTCTCTGCTGAAGAGGGATTATCTGCTTCATTCCAGTGGTATCATTTTAGGCGGCCAGACTTCTGCTGCCCTGGAACTTCTTCTCGGCAAAATGTCCGCTCATCCTGATGGGCTTCCTGTCCTGCAGTCTCATATGAATGACTATAACGGACTTTATTCCCTGTATTTCGAAAAGGCACATATCGCTGCTACCAGTCTGGATGTAGATGATATCCGTCACCTGGTTCCCGGAATCCCTCTGGTACTTCTTTCTTTATATAAATACTCTGTCGGCTTCTATGTACAGGCCGGAAATCCTGAAAAAATTTCTTCTGTAGAGGACCTGACGAATCCGAAAGTTGTTTTTATGAATCGTGAAAAAGGAAGTGCCCGCAGGGTTTATCTGGACCGTCTGTTAAAAGAACGGGGAATCTCTTCTGAAAAGATCAGCGGATACAGAAATGAAGCTGTCTCTGATATGTCATCTGCATCTGCTGTTTTTGAGCACAGAGCGAATGTTGCTTTGGGAGAAGAAATGATCGCACGTTATTTTCCGGGACTTGATTTCGTCCCTGTAACTGATATGCAGATGTATCTGGCAATTCCTGCGAAATCAGTGAAAAATCCGGGGTTCTCTGCTCTTGTGGAAATTGTACAGTCTGAAGATTTCAAAACTGAGATTCATCATCTGACAGGTTATGACACCTCTTATACCGGTGAAATGATCTGCATATAGGAATCCTGTAACATGATAAAAAGCCCTGCTGTCCGGGATATACGCTTATGACGTACATGCCGCTTATACAGCAAGGCTTTTCTTATGCATTAACCAAGAAGTGTTTTTCCGATAAAGTATCCAAGCACCAGAATACCAAGTGCGATTCTGTACCATCCGAATACCTTGAAATCATGTTTCTTTATGTATCCCATCAGGAATTTAATCGCGATAATGGAAACTACAAATGCCACTACCATTCCCACGATCAGGATCATCACCTCTGTTCCTGTGAAGGAAAAACCGAATTTCAGGATTTTCAGCAGACTGGCTCCGAACATGACCGGGATTCCCAGGAAGAAGGTAAATTCTGCTGCTACTGTACGGGAGGTTCCTGCAAGAATACCTCCGATAATAGTGGAACCTGAACGGGATGTACCCGGAACTACGGAGAGTACCTGGAACAGACCGATGATGAATGCAGTCTTAAATGACAGATTTTCCAGATTTGTACAGGTTGGTCTTCTTCTCTTGTTATAGTTCTCAATGACAATGAAGAGGATACCATATACGATCAGTGCAATGGCAACTACTACATAGTTATTAAATTTCTCTTCAATGACATCATTAAACGGAAGTGCGATAACAATCGTCGGTATACAGGCTACTATAATTTTAAACCAGAGCACCCATTTCTCTTTATCACAGAATTTCTCCACAAAAGTAAGAATTCCTCTGGACACTGCACCATGCCTGTTAAGCACTGCCTGCTGCTTCTTTGAAATTGGTCTGATATAAAACGGCCACAATTTGTTCCAGTAGAGAACTACAACCGCGAGAATCGCGCCAAGCTGGATCACTACGAAAAACAGATTCTTAAAATCCTCTGTCACATTCAGTTTCAGAAACTCATCCACCAGGATCATATGTCCGGTACTGCTGATCGGGAGCCATTCTGTGATTCCCTCCACAATCCCAAGGAAAATGACCTTTAACAGTTCAATAAAATCCATAATCTTTCCTTTCTTACAGCATTCATCTATTTTCTTTTATCTGCTTATATGATTATATTACACACCATGATGCCGGCACAACTGTAATTTTCAATTTTCGTACTATAGCAATCCTCATATAAGATAAAATATGACAGCAGCTGCCATCTTCCACAAAGAAAATGCAACTGCTGTCTTTTCATTTTATACTATATCATTTATCTGCTGTAAAATTATCGCCTTGCGATCGTAGCAATATCAATAAGAGATAAATTATTCAGGTCTGTATTCTCAAGGCTGGTTGCCAGTGCTTCTGCTGTATCCAGAGAAGTAAGGACATTGACACCTGTCTCGATGGCGTTACGTCTGATGACGAAACCATCTTTCTGATGCTCTACGCCCTGTGGCGGAGTATCGATGACAACGTCGATCTTATGACCAAGGATAAGGTCCATAAGGTTTGGTGCAGGCTGCTCCAGCTTATTTGTACGGATTACCTTGATTCCGTTTTCTTTGAGGACTTTTGCAGTTCCCAGTGTAGCATAGATTCTGTAGCCAAGTGCTTCGAATCTTCTTGCGATCGGGATGATATCCTGTTTGTCTTCGTCTTTAACAGTGATGATCATGTTTTTGTGTTTCGGAAGACGGATACCAGCTCCGATAAATGCTTTATAAAGTGCTTCGTTAAATGTCTCAGCAATACCAAGGCACTCACCTGTAGATTTCATTTCCGGTCCAAGACTGATATCAGCGCCACGGATCTTCTCAAATGAGAATACAGGCATCTTGATCGCATAGTGTTTTGCTTCCGGCTGAAGTCCCGGTTCATAGCCCATATCTTTCAGCTTGTATCCAAGGATTACCTTCGTTGCAAGAGGAACGATCGGAATTCCTGTTACCTTGCTGATGTACGGTACAGTACGGCTGGAACGAGGATTAACCTCGATTACATATACATCATCTCCAAGAACAATGAACTGGATGTTGATCATACCGATAACATGCAGTGCTCTTGCAAGACGTCTGGTGTATTCTGCAATTGTCTCTTTTGCTTTTTCGCTGATGGTCTTTGCCGGGTATACGGAGATACTGTCACCGGAGTGGATTCCGGCACGCTCAATGTGCTCCATGATACCAGGGATCAGGATATCCTCGCCATCGCATACAGCATCGACTTCGATTTCCTTACCCATCAGATATTTATCAACAAGGATCGGGTGCTCCTGTGCGATCTGATTGATCACACCGATATACTCTTCTACATCCTCATCGCTTACAGCGATTCTCATGCCCTGACCGCCAAGTACATAGGAAGGACGAACCAGAACAGGATAGCCCAGCTCATTTGCCGCTTTCTTAGCTTCCTCAGCAGTAAATACTGTCTGTCCCTTTGGTCTCGGGATCTCGCATTTTTCAAGAATCTCGTCGAAAAGTTCTCTGTCTTCTGCTGCATCTACGTTCTCAGCAGATGTTCCGAGGATCTTAACCCCCATCTTTGTCAGTGCTTCTGTTAATTTGATAGCTGTCTGACCACCGAACTGTACAACTGCTCCGTCCGGTTTCTCAATATTTACTACATTCTCAACATCTTCCGGTGTCAGAGGCTCGAAATACAGTTTATCTGCAATATCAAAGTCTGTACTAACTGTTTCCGGGTTGTTGTTGATGATAATCGTCTCATAGCCTTCTTTTGCAAATGCCCATGTACAGTGCACGGAACAGAAGTCGAACTCAATACCCTGACCGATACGGATCGGACCGGAACCAAGTACCAGGATTTTCTTTTTATCCGGTGTTGCTACTGCTTCATTCTCTGTGCCTTCATCACCGTATACAGAATAGTAATATGGTGTTGCTGCCGCAAATTCTGCGGCACAGGTATCAACCATCTTATATGCTGCTTTAATCTGATATTCTTCACGGAGAGCTTTAATCTCTTCTTCCGTTTTGCCTGTCAGACGTGCAACGATGTAGTCCGGGAATTCCATGCGTTTTGCTTCAAGGAGAAGCTCTTTTGTAAGCTTTCTGGTCTTAAGAGCATTTTCCATACCTACAAGGATTGCAATCTTATCGATGAACCAGATATCAATCTGTGTGATGTCATGAAGCATGGACTGCGGCATACCACGACGGATTGCTTCTGCAATCTTCCAGATTCTGCGGTCATCTACGATTTCCAGCTCGGCAAGGAGTTCCTCGTCTGTAAGCTGTGTGAAGTCGTAGGACATCAGGCTGTCTACATGCTGCTCCAGAGAACGGATAGCTTTCATCAGGGCACCTTCAAAGTTATGGCAAATACTCATAACCTCACCTGTAGCCTTCATCTGAGTAGTAAGGGTTCTCTTTGCAGTGATAAATTTATCAAATGGAAGTCTCGGGATCTTAACTACACAGTAGTCAAGCATTGGCTCGAAACTTGCATATGTTTTTCCTGTGATCGCATTCGGAATCTCATCCAGTGTATAACCCAGGGCAATCTTTGCTGCAACCTTTGCAATCGGGTAACCTGTTGCCTTACTTGCAAGTGCAGAGGAACGGCTTACACGCGGGTTAACCTCGATTACACAGTATTCAAAGCTGTCCGGTTTCAGAGCGTACTGAACATTACATCCGCCTGTGATTCCAAGCTCTGTGATGATGTTCAGGGCTGAAGTACGGAGCATCTGATATTCTTTATCTCCCAGTGTCTGAGACGGAGCAACTACGATAGAGTCACCTGTATGAACACCAACCGGGTCAATGTTCTCCATGTTGCAGACTGTGATGCAGTTTCCTGCGCTGTCACGCATTACTTCATATTCAATCTCTTTCCATCCTGCGATGCAGCGCTCTACCAGAACTTCACCTACACGAGAAAGACGGAGACCATTCTCCAGGATTTCACGGAGTTCATATTCATTATGGGCGATACCGCCGCCGCTTCCACCGAGTGTGTAAGCAGGACGGAGAACTACCGGATAGCCGATGGTATTTGTAAATGCAAGACCATCTTCTACTGTTGTAACAACCTTGGATGCTGCGATCGGCTCACCGATCTTCTCCATGGTATCTTTAAATTCCTGACGGTCCTCTGCTTTCTTGATGGTCAGAGCTGTGGTACCGATCAGTCTTATATTGTGTTCTTTCAGGAAACCTTTCTCATCCAGCTCCATGGCCAGGTTTAATCCTGCCTGGCCGCCCAGTGTAGGAAGGACGCTGTCCGGTTTCTCTTTCAGGATAAGCTGTTCTACTACTTCTACTGTCAGAGGCTCGATATAAACTCTGTCAGCGATATCTTTATCTGTCATGATGGTTGCAGGGTTGGAGTTAAGAAGAACAACCTCAATGCCTTCTTCTTTCAGGGAACGGCATGCCTGTGTTCCTGCATAGTCAAACTCTGCTGCCTGGCCGATGATAATCGGGCCGGAACCAATTACAAGTACTTTTTTAATGTCTTTATTTCTTGGCATTATTTATTTCCTCCCATCATATCCATAAATCTGTCAAACAGGTAGCTGGAATCCTGCGGTCCCGGGCATGCTTCAGGATGGAACTGTACAGTAAAGATGTTCTTTCCTTCGTATGCCATACCTTCGTTTGTGCCGTCATTGACATTAACAAATGCAGGTTTTGCAATGTTTTTCTCTTCAAGTCCCTCAGCATCTACTACATAGCCATGGTTCTGGGAAGAAATGTAAACACGTCCTGTTGCAAGGTCTTTGACCGGATGGTTTCCGCCTCTGTGTCCGTATTTCATCTTATGGGTATCTCCACCTGTTGCAAGTGCCATGAGCTGATGTCCAAGACAGATTGCAAAGATCGGAACTTCAGAATCGTATAATTTTTTTATTTCTTTTATAATAGAAGTACATTCCTTTGGATCTCCAGGGCCGTTACTTAACATAATGCCATCCGGATTTGCCTCCAGAATCTCTTCCGCAGGTGTCAGTGCCGGATAAATTGTAACCTCACATCCTCTTTCATTCAGGGAACGTGCAATGTTTCTCTTTGCTCCCAGGTCAAGAAGTGCTACTTTCGGGCCATCGCCTTTTAAGATTTCTTTCTCGCGGCATGTTACCTTCTCTACTACCTTACCTGTTGTATATGCTTTTAACTGGGGGATAATTGTATCTAAATCATAATTTTCATTGACGGTGATCATACCGTTCATGGTACCTTTCTCACGAAGGATTTTCGTCAAGGCTCTGGTATCAATTCCGGCAATACCTGGAATATCATGCTTTGTTAAGAAATGCTGAATCGTGTCCACGCTTCTGAAATTACTTGGGACACGGGATAATTCGCGGACAATAAAGCCGTCCACCCATGGCTTTGATGACTCCTGATCATCATAACAGATTCCGTAATTCCCAATGAGGGGATAAGTCATACATACTGCCTGTCCTGCATAGGAAGGGTCGGTCATTACTTCCAGATAACCGGTCATGGAAGTATTAAAGACGATTTCGCTGATAACGTCTCTCGTTGAACCAATGCTTGTACCTTTGAACACATGGCCATCTTCTAATATCAGAAATGCTTTCATACAATCTCCCTTTCTTATCTTTATTGTGTCTATCACTTATTTTTTCCTAAATCTTCAAGATTGTATCACAGTGAAGTGGTTTTTTCAACCTTATGAGGAGCTAAAAATAATTAAGTTTGCGCCAAAAAACTTTTTGTATTGTCAGATTTCCAATTTAAAAATACTGAGACTGATTTCGATAAGGATTGTCAAAGGATATTCGCAACCTCCACAGGGGACTTACTTGATTTTGGTCAACTCAGAAATTGTCTGTTTTGAAGCTACTGTAAAAAAAATTAAAAAAATTTCAAAAAACCTATTGACTTTTATCCATGTATCAGTTATTATAAATGAGCAGTCGCGAGAGAGCGATTGATAAATAAGAAATGCAGAAGTGGCGGAATTGGCAGACGCGCAGGCTTCAGGTGCCTGTGGTAGCAATATCGTGTGGGTTCAAGTCCCATCTTCTGCATTATTTTTTATTTATGGGAAGTCTTTTAACAAGACTTCCCATTTTTCTTTTATATACCAGAATATGTTTGAAAAATCATTTCTGCAATCTGCATACTATCTACACCAGAGCATGCCTGAAAAAAGACTTTCTGCAAGATATGCATCACATTTGCAACAGGTTTGTCTGAATGAAGGCAATATAACAGGCTCTCTCATGATACAAAAGACATCAGATATCTGTATATCTTCCATGTAGTCTCGTTATCGTAATGCGTTCCATCTGTCGTTCGATATCCATTTTTCTTTAAATAAGAATAGAGATCCAGATATTTCACATTGGCAACTTCATTTTTCATCCTGGAATTAAATTCTTCGATTTCTTCATTTGTCACATAAGGATCCTTAGTCACCTGTCCCACCGCCACAATATACACATTCGCTCCTTTTGCTTTCCACTTTGGTACCTCTTCATTTAGCAGGCTGATATAGTTTGAAATATTATATACATCATTTACACCAAGCCAGATAAAAATGTCCTCATTTCCTTTCATCTGTTCCTGTAATTCTTTCAGTGCTGTATCTCTGAGCCATTTATATCCCATACCAACTTCACAGATCCATGTAATCTTATCATTCTCAACAACATCTTTCATCATATCTGTTCTTGAATCTCCGATCATGATCGTTGTCCGCTGAACCGCTTTTGCAGAATCACTTGATTCAGAGCATACTACATTTCCCTGATTTTTTACATATGCCCGTATTTTGTAATAATAAGTCTTTCCACAGACAGCTTCTGTGTCAAGATAACTAAATGTACTGTTACCGGAAATCACTTTGATTCTCTTATATCCACCATTCATTTTTTCTGATCTGAACACCTGGTATCCCTGTGCTGAATTGATTTTTTTCCACCGCACAGAAACTCCTTCTTCTTTTACTTGTGTCCTGGTAATAACTGGTTTTCCGGGTGCTGTTTTTATCTCTAATGTTTTTGAGAACGGGCTATACAAAGTTTCACTGCCCGATTTCAGATAGGAACGTATTTTATATGTATATATTTTATCTGTAGAACCTGTCAGTTTAAAACTCGTGATATTCTTGTCTTTAATTCTGCCCACACATTTATACTTTCCATAGGCTTTATAGTATAAAAAAATATGATATCCGGAAGCCCGCTTTACTTTATTCCATGTAAGCGTTACTTCATTTCCACCGGCCATTCCACTCAGCACAGGGGTTTCCGGTTTTTTGGCAGCACCATATACTGCTGTTATCATTCCTGTCTGCAGTATCAGCATCATTACAAAACAAATGGTTATTTTATACCTGAATTTAAAAAGTTTCTTCAAAAATATCCCTCCTATTCCCTTCAGGCGGATATCAATGCTCCGCTTTCTACTCCGTAATGTTCCTGTGATACAAAAAGCCGGCTCTGTAAAAGATATCTGCTTTCACATCTGCCGGCTCTTAAATGTCATTTATTTAATTTTTATTTTCTTTACAGAACTGTAGTCTGTATATACTTTCTTTCCATTTACAGTTTTGTAAGCGCGTGCTCTGAAATAATAAGTCTTTCCACTTGTAAGTTTCTTGGATGCACTCTTTTTGGTTGTTCCTTTCGCTAATGCTTTTTTAATAGAAGTTTTTGATGTTCCATAATATACATCGTATCCTTCTACATCCGTAGCACTCCAGCTGGCAGTTACATATCTTTTTTTAGATGATTTCACAGTAACTGTTGGTTTCGCTGATGCAGCTTTTGCTTTCACCTCTACTGAGTTAGACCAGGATTTATCATTTTTATTCTTATCCTTAATCTTTACAGTCGCTGTAAGTTTATATGTATAACTTGTTCCTGCAGTAACTGTTGTGTCATCATAGGTCTCGCCGAATTCAGGATCGTCAAGTTCTCCTTCGCCCCATGTTTTAATCGTTGTATATGCGCCATTTCCTGCTTTTCTCTCAAGCTTATAAGTAGCATCCTCAGAGCTGGAGCCAATACTTAATGATATCTGATTCCATGATGTGCCTGCTGAAGCTTTCGCCTTAACCATCTTTATTTTAGATGCCACTTTTGAATCACAGCTGAACTGCTGTGGCTCACTGATCCATTCCGGTGTGAAATCTACGGAAGATGTTTTGCTTAATGTATTTCCATCAAGGAAAAGTGATGTTGCCTGACATCCTTCTGTCGCATTGGATAATGCCAATGTAGTGATCTTATTATTTCGCAGATCCAGGATTCCTTTAAATCCGGCACAGTTAAAGGATGTAATCGCATTGTGAGATGCATCAACCTCTGACAGATTCGGAAGTGCCTCGCTGTCTCCGATATTCAGCCCTGCATTTGTCTGAGTTGTAAATTTGTTGTAACTTGCATCGACATAATCTAAGTTCTTCAGATATTTCTTTGATGGCATTGTTACTTTTGTCAGACTGTTGTTCGAATATCTTACTGTCTGCAGGCTTGTACATTTGCTGAGGTCTAATGTTCCGCTTAAGCTGTTCTTACTCAGATTTATGGCAGTCAGTTTGGTATTCTTTGTCAGACTTACCGTTTTTAACTTATTGCCGGAAGCATACAGTTCTGTAAGAGCTGTAAATCTCTCAATGCCTTTCAGATTCGCAACGCCTAATCCTGTTATATCGATTTTGGTAACAGCGCTGATTTCTGAAGCAGCAAGTTTTTTATCTTTGTTAGTATCAATATTGTCTAAAATATACTGACGGAATTTCGCATCCGGAAAATTTGTAGAATTGACAGCTACTGCGGCAGTTGCCTCTGCTGCATCTGACTGAAATTCAGAAGTATCATCTACATCCGGAATCTCTTCTCCTGCATCAGTTGTCTGTTCTGCCACTGCAGATGTATCGTCATCAAAATCAGCTGCATTGACACAAACACCTGAGGTCATCATTGTTGCACTGATCACACTTGCGACAAATAACTGATATAATTTTCTGTTTTTCATCTTTACCTCTCCTGTTCCTGATTTTTGGGTTACTGTTTACTTCGTTCCCAGTAACGGTTTTTGTACTCTCTGATACGATATAAGGTTATCATATACCCCTGTCTTTTGCAATACATTTTTAATTATAATGTAATTTTTTTACAGTTTTGTAAAATTCAGGTTACTGTGCATTGCGAAGTGTGTTGCCGGACACGGAATGAGCAACAACAAACTCAGGTTACTTAATATTCGCTGTACTTAGGGACACATACGGGAAGCCGCTGTATCGAAATTAATAAATGCATTTCTCTGGCAGCGGCTTTCTTCTGTTATTTATCTGTATCTTCTTCTGTTACTTTTTCTGCTTCCGGTTCTTCCACTGTCTCTTCTTCCACTGTTGATTCCTCCACTGGCTGTTCCTGTGCTGAACTTGCTTCTGCAGACTCTTCTGTTTTTGGTTCTTCTGGCTGTACTTCTTCCTGCGCTTTCTCAGTCCCACAACTCCCATCTTCAGAGTCTTCCTCAGAAGATACCGTGTCACCCTCTACATCCTTTGCCGGTTCCGGAGTCGGACATGGAGTTCCGCAATATGGACAAAAGCTTACATTGATATCAACTTCCCGCTCGCAGGAAGGACAGATCTTCTGCCCTTTTATATTGGCAGCACTGTCTTTGTATTCTCTGACTTTCAGATAGTGCTGGTCGATTTCCTGGCACAAAGCGCTCAGTTCACTGTCAATTCCATCACCCTGAGAGTGTCTTCTGTAAATGACATCACCGATATCCACCTTAATCTTCTCAATGATGCGTTCTTCACTGGCAATCTTATTTCTGATTTTCTGTGCTTCGATGCCCTGTTCTGCGCGGGCGCCTAATTCTTTGGTGGCCTTTCCGATTTCTTTGGTTGTTTTTGAAAGTGTTTTAACCAATCCGTCAATAATTTCTGCTGCCATAATATCTGCCCCTTTCCAAATTAATTTACAGTTGCTTATTCATCTATAATTACCCGTTGTTTCGCGGCTACAGCCAAACGGATATTTACAATCAGTGAACGCCCTCCAGCAGTACAGGTTCCTGACCACGAAGAAGGATTCTCGGACCCCCATTTCCTTCTATGTATTCTTTCGTGATCACTACCTCACCTATGCTGTCATCCTTTGGAATCTCATACATGATATCAAGCATGTATTCCTCCAGAATCGCGCGAAGTGCTCTGGCACCTGTATCTTTCTTTAATGCCTTTGCTGCAATCGCGTGAAGTGCTCCGTCTTCAAACTCCAGTTTTACTTCATCCAGTGCCAGAAGCTTCTGATACTGCTTAAGTATCGCATTCTTAGGCTCTTTCAGAATCTTCACCAGCATATCCTCAGTCAGGCCATCCAGAGTGAAAATAATCGGAAGTCGTCCGATAAATTCCGGTATCATTCCAAAGTTACGGATATCCTCCACGGTTACTTTCTGAAGAATATGTGGATCATTGTCATATTTGTCTTTAAGATCTGCATAGAAGCCAATGGATGCCTGTTTATTCAGTCTTTCCTTGATGATGTTCTCCAGATCCGGGAAAGCGCCGCCACAGATAAACAGAATATTACGTGTATTTACCGTTACAAGCGGCACCATCGCATTTTTGCTGTTTGCTCCTACCGGGACTTCCACTTCACTTCCCTCAAGAAGTTTCAGCATTCCCTGCTGCACAGCCTCACCACTGACATCTCGCTGATTGGTATTCTTTTTCTTCGCGATCTTATCGATCTCATCAATGAAAATAATGCCATGTTCTGCACGCTCCACATCATTGTCTGCCGCCGCCAGCAGCTTGGAAACAACACTCTCTATATCATCACCGATATATCCGGCTTCTGTAAGAGACGTTGCATCAGCGATAGCAAGCGGTACATCAAGAAGTTTCGCGAGTGTCTTTACAAGATAGGTCTTACCGCATCCGGTAGGTCCGATCATCAGCATGTTGGACTTCTCGATTTCGATCTCATCCATAGTGTCCGTCGCCACACGCTTATAATGATTGTAAACAGCCACAGACATTACTTTCTTAGCCTTGTCCTGACCGATCACATACTGGTCAAGAGTTTCTTTGATTTTATGTGGAGCCGGAATGTTCTTAAGATCCAGAACCGGCTTCTCCTCTTTCTTTTTCTTCCTGGCCTTCTTCGGCTGCTGAACAGGATTCTGGAAACTGCTCAGATCGATCATGCTTACATTAGGCATATTCAGAAGATCTGAATAATTAAATTTTCCGTCATTGAACTGCTGATTCATAGAATTAAAGCTCTTCTGCATACAATCTGTGCAGACGTGGATATTATTCGGCAGTTCAATCATCGGGCCAGCCTTACTCTCCGGTCTGCGGCAAAGGAAACAGAATTTCTCTGCTTTATCTTTCTTCTCTTCTCCATCATCTGTATCGTTATCTATTATTTCATCATCATTATAGTTCTCGCTCATAATGACTCCTTTCCATGTTTATTCACATTCAAAAGCAAATTATACCCAGTTCATTAATAGACGCCTGTCAGTGGTTTTGATTTGCTTATATAGGATTATACCATACTCTGTCTCTATCACAAAATAAAACTTTTATAAACAACCAAATTCAGAAAAAGACACTTTACTGAGAACGGAGTGAACAGTAACAAAGGCACCACCATACGGCGATGCCTTTTTGAATTTTCATATGGATACCATATATTTTTTATTCGTTATCCGGTCTGGTTCCGAGAGTCAGCTCTATTGTACTTTCCTTATACTCTCCATTATCCGATCTTGCCACAACAACTTCTATTTTCTCACCGGATTTATAGTATTGTAATTTATCCAGCAGATCATCACCATCGCTAACTTTCTGGCCATCAAATTTCACAATAATGTCGCCCTTGCAAATACCACTTTCCTCTGCCGGCGAACCTTCTTCTACGCCTCTTACGAAAGCACCTGTCGGCATATTATACATCTGAATTGCTTCTGTCGTCAGGTTTGCGAGTACAACTCCCAGATACCCTTTCTCGCTGGTATCAACCTTCTCTCTGGTCTCACGGTTCATCAGATCCTCCAGAATTGGTTTCGCCTTGGAAATTGGAATGGCATATCCCATACCTTCTACGGAACTGTCTGCATATTTTGCGGAATTGATTCCAATCAGCTGTCCTTTCATATCAAGCAGTGCGCCTCCGCTGTTTCCGGGATTGATTGCTGCATCGGTCTGGATCAGTCCTGTACTGTCTGTTCCATCTTCTGTAGAAATTGTTCTGTTCAATGCGCTTACCCATCCGGATGTAACAGACTGTCCATACCCTAATGCATTACCAATAGCCACCACCTGCTGTCCAACTACTAAATCATCCGAACTTCCTATCTGCGCTATCTTAATCTGATTCAGAGTATCCTCAGGAATGTCAGCTTTCTGTACTGCAACTACAGCCAGATCGTTGTCCGCATCAGTACCTTTAATCTTGGCACTGACCGCATCTTCCACATTCAGATCTCCATTATCACCGGCATTCACTGTCTCTGTTTCCGCACTTGACACATCATCTCCGATAAAGCAGACGCTTAACGTTGTCGCACCCTCTACCACATGATTGTTCGTAGCGATCAGGAGTTCATCATCATTATCCCCGACGATAATTCCTGAACCACTTGCTGCGCTTTTATACTGACGTGAACCATACCCAAAGAAACTTGGTATCTCCTGAACACTTACTGTAGTAATCGCAACTACTGAGGGCATGGAAGCCTGTGCTACTGCTGCCACATTTCCGTTCTCAGAAGCAGCTGTCGCAGTCTCATCTGCACTGTCTGTTGTTGCCTCCTGCTGATCTACACTCTCCGTGGTTTTTATCTGAACATCAGATTTGCCTGCATCGAAAAGTCTGTCCGCTGTAAAGTTTGCCGTCTGAAATACTACCGATGCCACCAGCCCGAAAATCACAGCCAGTGCGATCGTAGTTCCTGCTTTTTTCTGAAAAGAATTTCGATTCTTTTTATTATCAGAGGGATCTGGTGTTGTCAACGCCGTCCGGGATTCTTCATGAAATTGATAATGCTGATATCTGGGTGGTTGTTGTCCGGGATTCTTCTGCTCTTCACCCCAGTTTGTCTCATCATTCATATAATCCGCTCCCTTCTGTCCCTTTCTATATTACTGTCCGTCCCGCTTTCGCTACGTGGCTCTACACCGAATAACTGCTCCGCAGTTTATCAGGAGGGCTTGTACCCCTCCTGATACAAGCAAGTCCCACCCACTGCTTATTGCTTATTGCTCCTCGCAACCTCCGCAGGGGACTTACTTGATTCGATTTAAATTATGGGTTCAGTATAGCAACTAATTGTGTTCAAAATGTGACAATAATCGTAAATTGGCGTGTTCTGCAAGACTATGAATCTCTCCTGTTATTCACTGTCTTTTTTCTTCCAGTAATACGGACTCATCGTACATGCCAGAATCACTTTTTGTGGCAGTTTTTTATATCTTTTTCCCAGAAAATATCCCGCATATTTCATTCCGCTCTGCCAGATCAGCTGTGGAATCAGCCAGATATGTCCTGTTCTGAGCAGATAATTCAGACTCTTTTTAACCAGACGGATTCCCTCGCCTTCGGAAGGTACGCCTTCAAAAATCTCCGGATGTTCTGCCTGAGATACACCAAGATCAAAATTTCTGTGAAACTGCTGCTTTCCTGAATAATTATGAGAATGATAGACTTTCGCATCTGCCGTATAGGCCACAGAATAACCCTGTTGCACCATTGTTCCGGCATAGATCATATCCTCGTTAAAAATCGCCCGGTTTACAAATCCACCGATTTTTTGATAAATCTCTCTGTCATAAGCTGCGCATACATTGGAGCAAAAGTAAGTTTTGATTCCATACGTTTCAACATCCGACAGCGATTTGACCGAAGACTGTTCCGGATAATTAAACGAACGGGTATAACGTTCCAGGAAACGGCAGTCTGCGTTTGGTAATTGTCTCGCATAGGCTGCACCCGTACCTGAATTCCTGCTGACTGCGCGAACCAGATTTCCGATCATTTTCCGGTCTGCCGGAAGTGCATCCTGTGTCATAAAAACCATAATATCCGCTGTCGAAAGCTCTGCCGCTCTCTTTCTGGTTCCTCCGTGGTCAAAATCTTTCTGATCAAGATGATGAACTTCAAGAAGTGGATAGTTCTCCCATTCACTGTTCCAATATTCTTTTCCTGTATTCATGACAAGAATTCTATTCGGACGGTATTCCTGTTTCTCCAATCGGTGAAGCAGTTCTCCAAATTCCTTTGCCGGACGATATGTTGGAATGATCACATCTACCATCTTTCTCTCGTTGTCTTCAATATTATTCTCTAAGTTATCCGTTTTATCAGATTTCTGATCATCTGCCCCATTCTTAACTGTCGCATTACCTTTGTTATATTTATCAATATTATCCGTCATCGCTGCTCCTTATCTGAAAAAGAGGACCATCCTCACCGATGGATGGTCCTCTTTTGTAATCTTATTCAGTTTCCTGATTACTCCTCTTCTGAACTTGTTCCTGAATCTGCGTCTCCGCCGTCATCAAACCCGGTATCGCCACCGGTGTCATCTCCGCCGGAATAATCGCCGCCGCCATCATCACCGCCGCCATCGTCACCGCCGGTATTATTATCACCACCGCCATTATCGTAGTCTCCGCCGCCGGTGTTATCGTCATCACCGCCGCCATTATCATAATCTCCACCGCCGGTGTTATCATCATAGCTGCCGCCATTATCATAACTATTATCATAGTCATTATCATAGCTGTAATCGCCACTATAATCTGTACCTCCGGAACTGTTATCGCCAGACCATACAAAGGTATCTGCTGTATTAGTGGTATCCGTCTGCTGGGATGTAGCTGTTGAAGCATCATCCAGCTTACTCTCTCCACCAACGATCTCCAGAATCTTATTACTGCGCGCAACTACCTCTGAAGATGGAGTATAATCCTGATCATTGTACAGGAACTTATGAAGTTCAACTACGTTGTTCTCAAGATCTGTAGGAACGATAATACTTCCTTTGATATTTGAGAATTTATACTTCTGCGGGAAACCTGTACTGTCAGTAAATTTATATCCTACCAGAGTAGGAATCAGTCCCAGAATATCCTGCTTGGAAAGAGAAGTCGTTACCATAGGGAACACATCATCCATGATCTTAAAAATAGAAGAAAGACCTGCTATCTTTGCCTTATCAAAAAGCATTCCCAGTACACGTCTCTGACGTTCTGTACGTCCCATATCCAGACTTGCGGTATAACGGATACGGCAGTAAGAAGTTACCTGTACACCATTCAGATGATAAGTTCCAACTGTAGCTTCCTGATCTTCCGGTTTTGGTTCCGGTTTCTCGATCGGTGTGTAATCTTTTCCTGTCAGTTTGGAAGTTTCTACGCAATAGTTATTCATATGCTCGATCTCAGCATAAGATAACGGAATATCAAGACCGCCAAGGTCATCTACTACTTCTACAAGCGCAGAGAAATCAGCTGTAGCATAATCAGAGATATCCAGATCCAGGTTTGTATTTAACATGGAAATCGCCTGTTCCGGTCCGCCATATGCATAAGCCGCATTTGCCTTTGTATATGTGTCATCTCCAATATTCAGAAGTGTATCTCTGTATACGGATACCATTCGTACTTCTTTCGTATCATTATTTACACTTACAATGATCATTGTATCACTGTTCTGTGCAGAATACTGAGAACCCTCTCCTCTGGTATCAATACCAAACATTACATAGGTCTTATATCCTGTCATCTTCGGTGCTTCCTGGTTTACGATTACTTTTTCCTGATCCAGTTCCGGCTGTTCGATCTTATCCAGTCTGGAGGAAATCTGTCCATATACATATAATCCGCCAATGAACAGCAACAGTACGATAATCTCAAGCACAAACAGTACTTTTCTCTTTTTTCCTGGTTTAGCCATACTCTTTCCCCTTATCTTAATATGCATTCTTGTTTATAAATCCCTTGAAAAATGTAAGGAATATGATCTTGATATCCAGTCCGATACTCCAGTTTTCAATATAATAAAGGTCACATTCTATTCTTTTCCTTATGGAAGTATCTCCACGATACCCATTTACCTGCGCCCATCCGGTAAGTCCCGGACGCACCTGATGTTTGACCATATATCTCGGAATTTCTTCTCTGAATTTCTCCACAAAAAATGGTCGCTCTGGACGTGGTCCCACGAGGCTCATATTACCTTTCAGTATATTAAAAAGCTGTGGGAGCTCATCAATGCTTGTGTGACGCATAAACTTTCCGATTGGTGTTACTCTTGGATCATTCTTTACTGTCCATGCCTTCTTCTCTTCCGACTCCGGCTGTACTTCCATAGAACGGAATTTATACATCCAGAAAGTCTGATTGTGAAGTCCGACTCTCTCCTGCTTATAAATCAATGGCCCCGGCGAAGTCAGTTTGATAATCAGACACATCAGAAGCATCAATGGCGAAGTCACAATAATTCCCACGATTGAACCAACAATATCCATAGCGCGCTTGACCAATGCATTGAATGTATTGTTTAACGGCACATAACGGATGTTGATGACCGGAAGTCCCAGAATATCCTCTGTATATGGTTTCGTCGGAATAATCTTATTATAGTCCGGAATAAACTTCGTGTGTACTCCTGACTTTTCACACAATGCCACGATCTCTTCCAGGCGATAATACTCGCTTAACCCCAGAGTGATCGCGATCTCATCCAAACGGTTTTCCGGAAGTATCACATTCAAATTGGCAATTCTTCCAAGGACCTTAATACCTTTGTATTCTGTGCCTGCCGGTATGTTGTCATCAAGTATTCCGCGTATCACATATCCCCACTGAGGATTTGCAAGAACACGATCAATATATTCCTCTGCTGCACGGCTATATCCTACACATATCATCTGTTTCTGATTAAGTCCCTTCTCACGCATATCCCGGAGAATGGTAAATATCAGCATTCGGGCACACCACTGGAGTATGATATTAATCACATAGAACATAATATATGTGGAACGTGAGTAATCACTTTCATCAATCATATAAAATGTAAACATGAGAATAAGGAGCCCGAGTGAATTGGCCTTTATAATATTGGCCAGCACAAGTCGGCGCCCCTGCATCCGCATAGGAGTGTACAATGTAAATGCCTGATACAGCAACAAATATACAGGTACAATGAGGACCAGCATCAGCATGTACTGCTTAAAACTTCTTGTACGGACTGCCGTTGCCGCCATAGGTCCCACAAAACGAATCAGCCACGCAAGAAAGTAAGATAATACCAGTACGATCGCATCAACAAGCATATGGAGACGACTGAAATTCTTTTCATTGTCTTTTAACAATCTTTTGTCACCTCATTTTTATCGATTCGTAACCATATCCTCTTTATCACAGTTACTATCGCTTCTATATTATAATAGTTGATTTACAAAAGCAATAAAATCTTCTTCTTAATTTTATAAAATTTCCATGAATCTATTTGTTATATTTTACTGCTTTTTCTTATCATCCGCAAAAGCGCCGGAAGATATTCACCCACAATTCAAGCTGTATCTTTAAATAGTTTGGTAAATTCCGAAGTTTAAAAGATACTTTTTGATTTTTTCTGCTGATCTGAAAACCGTTTTTAATTCCCGCTATATATTCTCTGCCAAATCCTTTTAATGCGAAAAACAGAATTTTAATTCCAAATCCCACCACAAGGAACGGAAGATTTATAATGATCTGCAAAACCGGCATGTTCTTATAGATCAGGTAAATATTATTTCTGGAAGAATAGCGAATCTTAAATTGATTATACCTGGAACCGCTTGTCCCGCTTCCCACATGATATACCATCGCATCCGGTGCATACCAGTTTTCATATCCGTGGATCCTTGCTCTGTATCCTACATCCATATCTTCAAGATATGCAAAATGTTCTTCATCAAAGTATCCGATCTTATCAAAAAGCTTCTTTCTGTAAATAGCCGCACCTGCACAGGAAGCAAAGATCTGCTCTTCTTTCTCGTAAGTATGAATATCTTTTCCCTTTCCTCTGGCATAGGCCCAGCCAAGCGCACAGTAATAATTTCCTGCATCATCCAGTTTGTCTCTGTCATGGAACTGAATCATTCTGGCTGCACATGAGAAAGCCTTCGGGTGTCTTTTAATGGCAAAGATCATTTCCTCTATAAAATTCTCAGTTACTTCTATATCATTATTCAACAGCAGCACATACGGTGCCCTGGATGCCTTTATCCCTTCATTGACCGCTTTACAAAAGCCAAAATTCTCCGGCAGTTCGATCAGATGAACCCATGGATACCTCGCTGCAACAAATGCGCAGCTTCCGTCACTTGATCCATTGTCCACCAGAATCACTTCAAAATTATTCACTGACTGGCACTCCAGGCCTGCAAGTACGCCATCCAGATAAGCCATCCCGTTAAAGTTCGGAATAATCACTGATACTTCCTGCATGATTTCCTCCCTGTATTCTCTTTCTTCTGTCCATTTCTTGTTTCGGCAGTCTCCATTCCGGGAATCGGCTTCAGAGAGTAATTCCATTTAGTAAGGGACAGGTTTTTATTATAATAAGGATCTCCGTTTTTAAGGATGTCCATCCAATGACATCGCATATATTCAATTTCCGTCTGAAAACGACGTACTTTCTCTTTACTGTCCTCGGCTCCTCTTGTTTTTGACTCCATATGATAAAGCTTTGCATATGGATCGTATACAACCAGATGATTATTCTTTCGTACTTTCAGGCACAGATCTACATCATTAAATGCAACTGCGAGTTCTTCTGTAAATCCTCCGGCCCGCTCAAATACTTCTTTCTTCATCATCAGGCATGCTGCGGTAACTGCACTCATATCCTGAAGCAGAGATGCCTTGTGAAGGTATCCCGTACGATCTGCCGGCATATCAACAAACATATGCCCTGCGATCCCGCCCATTCCAATCACGCATCCCGCATGCTGAATCGTATTGTCAGGATAAATCAGCTTCGCTCCAACACCGCCGACTTCCGGTCTCTGGCATACGCCAAGCATCTCTTCCATCCAGTCCGGCTCAATAGATTTCACATCATTGTTCAAAAAAAGCAGATATTCTCCTCTGGCATGCGCTACACCAAAGTTATTAATAGCAGAATAATTAAATTCTTTTCCCCAGCGCAGAAGATGTATTTGCTGATCTCTGGAAAGTTCTTTATAGTATTTGAAAATCTCTTCTGTCGTACTGTTATTCTCTATGATTATGATTTCAAAGTTCTGATAGGATGTATTCTTCTTTAATGACTCCAGACAAGTCTGCAGGGTCTCTTTCTCATCTTTATTCGGAATGATCACAGAAACCAGTGGTTCTCCCTGTACCGGATATTTCACCCGGTAAAACCCCAGATCCTGTGTATGGCTTACGGTACCTTTCGTACCCGTTCTCTCAAGATGAGCCTCTATCGCCCTCTTTCCCGCTTCAAAAGCGTACATCTTGCTGGCCGGATTATCTGCTGTGGACGCTTTATGTGTTCTCCAGTGATACAAAATCTCCGGAACATGCAGCACTTCTCTGGCATTCTCTGTGCAGCGGAAAATAAAATCATAATCCTGTGCCCCGTCAAACTCTTTTCGGAAACCTCCTGCCTTCTCTATTATGCTTCTGCGTACCACAAAGAAATGGCAGATATAGTTATTTGAACGCAGCAGATCCAGATTAAAGTCCGGCTTCAGATGCGGCTGAAAATGCTCGTCCAGATCTGTCGTTACCTTATCCTCATCTGTATAAAGTGCATCTGCCTGCGGATGATCCTGCAGTGCATTCACGATCTCATACAATGCATTCGGAGCCAACAAGTCATCATGGTCGAGAAGTCCCATAAATTCGCCCTTTGCCATGGCAAAAGCACGGTTTGTATTCTCCGCAATGCCAAGATTTTCTTTCAGGTTACAAAACCTTACCCGGACATCTTTTGCCGAATAATCTGCCAGAACTCTCTGCATCTCTTCATTATCCGGACTTGCATTCGCAATACACAATTCCCATTCTGTGTAAGTCTGGCTGATCAGTGATTCTATCATCTGCTTCAGAAATTCTACGGGAGTCTGATAGGCAGGCACCGCGATACTGATCAGTGGTGCATAGTTGAATTTATGTTTCCTTTGTTTCTCAAGTGTTTCTTCATCCGGAACATAAGCCGCATACCATGGACCATACGGCACTTCTTCCGGTTCAAAACGTTCATGCAGCCTGATCCAGAATTCTTTCGGGCCATAATGCTTCAGATAACGAAAACCTTTCTGAATCGTATACGGAGAAAGTTTCTTCAGCATTTTCGACCACTGGATCTTTCCTCCTGCCGATTGTTTTTTTCTCATATATTAACCTCGATTTTTACTATGATTTTTTATTTTAACATTGTATGATATTTTTTGCAAGAAACACGCTAAATGTGTTATACTGTTACTGTTCACATGCCACTATCCCGCGAGGTGTTTTGGCATGTATATGCCAAAATCCGAGACATACAAGCCAAAATTCCATTGCCGCAGGCAATCTGGAACTAAAAAACAGGAGTTTTAATATACCATGAAGAAAAAAAGAATTACCGCAGCGCTTCTGGCTCTGGGACTTAGTGCAGTCACTATATGTTCCCAGCTTCCGGTCTTTGCTGCTGAAGAAACAGCACAAGCCACGGATACTGCCGCGCAACCACAGACTGCCGACCCATCTGTTGTCACTACCAACGGTATTGACGGATGGCCACAGGCTTCCGATATTTCATCCACTGCTGCTATTGTAATGGAAACCTCAACCAATACAGTTCTCTATTCCAAGAATGCCGACCAGGCTCTTTATCCTGCCAGCGCAGTCAAAGTTATGACCTGTCTGGTCGCCCTTGAGAACAGCAGTCTGGATGATCAGGTAACTATGACTGCAACCGGCGTATCCGGTGTTACGGATGGTGGAGCGAATATTTCCTCACAGCTTGATGAAGTCTTCACTATGGAGCAATGTTTATATGCAATTATGGTCGCATCCGCAAATGATATCGCATTGCAGGTAGCAGAGCACGTCGGAGGTTCTGTAGATGCCTTCGTACAGACAATGAACGCACGTGCCCAGGAACTTGGATGTACCAATACAGTCTTTACCAACCCGACTGGGCTTCCTGATGAAAATCAGCATATAACGGCGCATGACATGGCTCTGATCATGGAAGCAGCCATGGCAAACGAGACTTTCAGAACCATTGCCGCAACTACTTCCTATACACTCCCGGCAACCAACGTATCCGGCGGTGAACGTGTACTTACAAACAGTTTTACCATGATCAATAATGCCAGTGACGGTTATTATGAACCATGTATCGGTGGAAAAGAAGGCTATACCGAAGCTTCCGGAAGTACGCTTGTCTGCGAGGCAGCCAAGAATAATATGAAGCTTGTCTGCGTAGTCTTAAATGGCGCATCCGGTGTTACGGACGACGAGGCGATTGCGCTCCTTAATTACGGATTTGACAATTTCTCTCCGTTAACGATTGCTGACACTGACTTCAACCGTCTTTCCGGCGGTACTGTTATTGCTCCTAACGGTGCAACAGAAGATAACCTGACTACAGAGGATACCTCTTCTGACGGACAGATCACACGCCAGTACTACTTTGGCGGAACCCCTGTCGGAACCGCGATCCTTGAAGATACTGAGCAACAGTCAAATGATGCTGCCGTTACCGGCCAGAAGAATATGGAAGCAGCACAGAATTACTCTGCTTCTCATACAACGACACCGTATTATATCATCGGTGCGATCGGAGCTGCATTCCTGTTATTCTTTTTATTCCTGCTGGTCAAAGTAATCCGGTCCTGATTTACAATTCCTATTATCTGACAAAACCTGCCGTTAAAACAGGCAAACGTGCAGATAATCGTAACCAAAAAGAGACATAAAAAACAAGGTAGAACTTATTCTTTGTAAAATAACTCCTACCTTGTTTTATGTCTCTTTTTTATTCCAATATATTATGATATCAGGGGCAAAAGGTCAGAAAGCCGTTCGTGCCTGCACGATAAAGTTGTTGAAACAAAACGCCAGATAAACTTTCATCCTTTATTTCGCATAAAACGGTACTATAAGAAATGCCCAGCATGCAAACGGTGAAATGACGAGTAAAGCAGTGATTGCTTTATATATCCAGCCTCTCACTTTTTCATTTTTTATTACCTTAGTCAGAATCTTGTTCCAGCCCAGTGTAACAAAATACATCAGAGGATATAACGCAGGCATCAGATATCTTCCCTGTGCCTGATTATCATTGTAATACACATAATCCATAAATAAAATCACCGGAATAACGATCAGCAAGATCATCATCCAATGGAAGATTCCCTCTACATTACACTTTCCCGACGTCACTTTTGCCTTGATCTTCCAGGTATCACCTGCTACCGTTTTCTTCTGTCGGATATACATTGTCTTTCGGAGGTTAAATATCCCTCTTGTCAGAAAAACACTTAATATTCCAACTGCAAAAAATACAATGTACATTTTGCTCACAGCATATGGCATATAAATCTCCATCAGCCCAAATGTACCAATAAAGCTTACGCACACAGTCAATGCCCAGTTATGATACCATCCCGGATCCTGATAAAAAATAATGTCTTTCCAGCTCCATTTCAGCTTCTCCGGTGTAGGATAAAGAGATGGTCTGTAGTCCTTCTGCGCATATTTCTCGGCACATTCCGCGCAGGATCTTCTTCCAAGAAAATCACCATTATACAAAACTGCATTACGGATAAACCACCAGCCGCAAAGCAGTATCGTTACTCCTGCAATCACAATTCCCCGGCTAAAAAGAAAACGGATTCTCTGTGGGAAAGGCTCCTCCCTGCCAAGCAGTATTGTAAGGCAGAAAAAGAAAAAACTACAAAGTATCCAGCCATATGCATTGTAATAAGATAACGCACAAACTGCCATTCCCACAGCAAGGACAATGCAGTTCTTCCATGTCCAGTCCTCCCGAAGATAAGAAGCCCACGCGTACAGAATCATTGCTGCTGCCAAAAGTGCCAGAGAATCTGTATTTACATAAGTTCCCAGAAAAATTGCCTGCGGCATAAATCCGGCAAGCGCTGCAAACATCCATCTGACCTCCGGGGAATATTTTTCCTTTGGAAATAATTTGCCGGAAGCTTTTACTACAAAATATACCGCTCCTGTGACAAATAATACATCTGCCATACGCGCGATCTTAAATATAGAATATCCCGGATTTGTAAAAAGTCTGGCTATCCTCATAAATACCGCAGAAACCATATAGGACACGATCGGATAATACGCATAGGAAATGCCCCAGACCTTATTTCTGACTTCCGGATCATCTCCCCGCGGGAGTGCTCCATGATACTTGTATATATAATCTGCAACAAGATATCTCATATGCTCATCCGGTCCTGAATCAAATGGCTGCGTCATCGCCCAGACAGTCAAAAGTACAAATGCAAGGAGCACAAAGACCAGTGTCATCGTCTTTTCATTTATCTCTGTTTTCTTTTTCTTTAACATATCTTCTTTCACATTCAATTATTTTTTGAGCGTTACTGTTCCCTTCCATCTCAGAATAACGGCACGTGAACAGCAATTTTTGAGTACTGCCTCAAATTCTTTTTAAAGAAAAGTCCTGGCTTTTCAATGTAAGATTCGGATTATAATACGGATCTCCATTTTTTAAAATATCCGGCCATTTTTTCTCAAAAGCAGCGATTTCCTTATTGAAACGCGCTACCTTCTCCGGAGTATCTTCCAAACCTCTGGACTTGGATTCATAATGATATAACTCCGCATATGGATTATACACGATCAGATATCCTGCCTGTCTCAGTTTCATACAGAAATCAATATCATTAAATGCAACTGCCAGTTCTTCTGAAAGTCCGCCTACTGCATCAAAAGCAGATCTCTTTACCATCATGCAGGCAGCTGTGACTGCACTGTAATCCTGTGCGCAAATGATTCTGTGGCAATATCCTGTCGTACCTCTCTTCTGCTGAACGAAGCAATGGCCTGCGATTCCGCCAAAACCGATCACAACACCGGCATGCTGAATCGTATCATCCTCATAATAAAGTCTGGCGCCTACTGCTCCGACATCTTCACGCATACAATATCCCAGAAGCTCTTCCAGACAATCCGGATTGATGATCTCTGTATCATTATTTAAAAGAAGCAGGTACTCTCCTTTCGCAAAAGATGCTCCGTAATTATTGATTGCAGAATAATTAAAGACTCCATCCCAATATACCATATGCACTTTCGGATTCTCTGCCTCCAGTTTCTTATAATACTCAAAGGTCGCAGGATCTGTGCTGTTATTTTCTACGATAATATATTCATAATTTTTGTAAGTAGAGTTCTTCTCGATTGAATCCATACATCTTTTCAGATCATCAATGTGATCTTTATTCGGAATAATAACAGAGATCAGAGGATCATAATCTCTGATAAACTTCGTTCTGTATAATCCCAGATATTCTCCCTTGAAAACCTCTGCCTTGACACCAATTCTGTTATAGTGCTCCTGAACCGCACGTTTTCCTGCCTCAAAAGCATAAAGCTTACTCTCCGGATTCTCCGCGGTAGAATCCTCATGACAGCGCCAGTGATACAAGATCTTTGGAATATGGCAGATTTCTTCTGGTTTTACTGTTTCCACACAGCGGAACACAAAATCATAATCCTGCGCACCGTCAAACTCGCTTCTGAGCCCACCTGTCTTTTCAATCACTTTACGTGATACTACAAACAGGTGGCAGATATAATTTACCGTGCACAAAAGATCCGGGTTGTAATCCGGTTTAAAATGTGGCTGGAAGAATTTATGTCCATCCATTGACATCTTATCTTCATCAGTGTAGATCACCAGTGTTTCCGGTTTGTCATTCAAGGCCTTAACACATTCAAACAGGGCATTTGGTGTCAGCTCATCATCGTGATCTGCAAAGGCAATAAAATCACCTGTGGCAAGTTCTATTGCGCTGTTGGTATTCTCTGATATCTGAAGTGCCTCCTCATGAGAAACATATTTGATTCTCTTCTCTTTCGCAGTCAGCTCTTTTAACAGACCTGTCAGAGGTGACTGTGCACCACTTCCGTCAGAGAAACAAAGTTCCCAGTTTGAATAGGTCTGCTCCTGAAGCGATTCGACCAGCCTTCGCAAATATTTCTCTGGAGTTTTATATAGTGGCACTACAAAAGAAATCTTCGGATTATATGCAAACGTTGTTTTCCTTTGTTTCTCAAGCTCACTCCTGTCCGGCAGATGATGCCTGATCCACTTCTGGTAAACCGGCGGGCCCTGACGTACATTTTTGATTTTGGTAACTACTTTCTCAGCCAAAGCCGTTGCTCCCTGAGATTTCCAGTAACGAATACCTTTTTCTACGTATTTGTCTATTTTTTTCGCCAGAATATCTGCTTTTCTCAGTGGAACGACATGTACGGTTTTTTTGTCTCCGGCATAAAAAACTACATACAGGCATTTTCCGGAAACATTCGTAATCTCAGCAAAGAATCCTGTTTTTCCCGGGTTTTTGGCTTCTTCAAACAGCTGGTTTACATCCACTCTGTCTGTTCTCTGAATCTCAGCCGTAACCGGCTTCTTATCTGCGTCAAAAATCCGGATCATTACCGGCTTCTGCGCGATCGCCCATCCTCTGATGCGTACAGTTCCCTGTTCTGCTTTCTCCTCTTCGAAATAAACCTGTGGCCTGTCTCTTTTTTTCTCCAGCTCACGCGTTGTAACAGAAAACCAGGCTGTTTTTTTATCCGCAAATTTCTCATAGATCACCAGTTTATGAAAACCGTTTAAGTCTTCCGGTATCCGGATTTCTGCCGTTACCTGCATTCCTTCCAGCTTCTCAGGATCCTGGAAGCGCTCCAGCGCACTTACATTATTATTTTCTTTTACAGATACTTCCAGCTTCTTATTGTCCAGATAAACCTCCATGGAAGCTTCTTTGGGCCAGTGTCCCTGAACGATATATAAATTTTTATCAGATAAATGAAATCTCTCTCTTACTACTTCAAATATTTCCTTAGGCATATCAATCTCCATTTCTCTCCAGTTTTCTCAGAGAGCAGTCTGTATTATTCAACGTCAGATTTGGGTTGTAATAAGGATCCCCTTTTAACAGTTCTCTTTCCCATTTTCTGCGGAAACAATTTACCTCTCTGGAGAAACGCAGCTGCTTTTCCGGTGTATCTTCCATTCCCCTGGACTTGGATTCATAATGATACAGTTCTGCATACGGCGTAAACAGGATCTTCTCTCCTTTATCTCTTACTTTCATGCAAAGATCAATGTCATTAAACGCCACTTTCAATTCTTCATCAAATCCGCCAACTGCTTTAAAAACAGAAGTCTTTACCATCATGCAGGCGGCTGTAACTGCGCTCATTTCCTGCACGCAGCGCAGTCGTCCCATATATCCTTCTGCATCCCCTGGAAGTTTACATAAAACATGAGCTGCAACACCGCCAAGACCTACCACAACACCGGCATGCTGAATCGTATCATCCGGATAGTACAGCTTCGCACCAACCATTCCGACGCCTTTTAGCTGGCAAAACTGTAACATTTCCTCAAGCCATGAATCCGTGATGATCTCAACATCATTATTGAGGAATAACAGATATTCTCCCTGTGCCTCTCTTACGGCAAAATTATTGATTGCTGAGTAATTGAATTCCTTTTTCCACGTAAGAATCCTGACATTTGGATATCTGCTTTTCAGCGTTTCGTAATATACAAATGTCTCCTTCTCTACACTGTTATTCTCTACGATGATAATCTCATAATTTTTCCAGGTCGTTTTTTCTTCTATGGAAGAAACACATAAATCCAGATCATTAATATGATCTTTACTCGGAATAATAATAGAGATCATCGGCTCTGACTGAATTGCCAGATGAGTTCTGTACCATCCTGCTTTATCTGCTGGCTCTGCAACTGCCGGAAGCTGTGTTCTGTTATAATGATCTTCCAGTGCTCTTCTTCCTGCCTCCCAGGCTTTCTGCTGTTTGTGAGATTCTCCGTTTTCATTTTCCATGCAGTGGCAGAGGACTCTTGGAATATGCACGATTTTTTTTGCCTGTTCACAGCATCTTAAAATCATGTCAAAATTCTGAGCCCCATCATATTCCGGACGAAACTTTCCGCTTTGTTCCAGCACGTCTCTCCGGATTGCCCAGAACTGCCCGATGTAATTATTCTCTCTTAATCGGAACAGATTAAAATCCGGTTTGAATTTCGGATCGTAATGATGCTTTCCATCTGTACTTACTTCATCCTCATCTGTATAGATCATATCTGCTTTCTTCTCAGTAACTGCCTTGATCATCCAGAAAAGAGCATCCGGTGACGGTACTGTTTTCTGATCAGAGAATAAAATGTAATCTCCCATTGCGAGTTTCAGCGCTGCATTCAGATTCTCAGAAGCGCCTTTATCTTCTGTGATTTTTTTATAAGATAACCGGATTTCTTTTTTGTACTTCTTCCGCAAAAAGTCTCCGGTTTCTTCTCCCTGATTTACATCCACCAGACACAGCTGCCAGTTACTGTACGTCTGATCCATGTATGCATCGATCACACTGCTCAGAGATTTTACATCTGTGTCTGACAGAACGATCACGACGCTCACCAAAGGCATATAAGAAAATATCGCATTTCTCTGTCTTTTCAGTTCTTTTCTAAACGCTTCATGGTCTTTCAGCCAGTCCTCGTATTCCTGCTCTCCATCCTTAAGCTGAGAGTTTTTCACATATCGGAAAAATCTTCCAATTCCGTTTTCTTTTATATACGCATGGTTTTTCTGTCTGTTTTCCAGGGACAGAAGTTTCATCTGCTGATAAAAACCTGTATTTTCTCTCTTTAGCTTCTTTACATCTATCTTATATATTTTTTGTATGTCCCGACCACGGAAACAAATGCAGATATTCTGGCTGTGTATATTCTCCAGATTCACTGTGATACAAAAACCGAGATTTCTTTTTTCCGCCTCTGGAATTCCCTTTACCTCTTCCACATCCGGCCGTCTTTGTCTGGTGATCGTACATTCCAGAACTTTTCCATCCGAATTCTGAACAAATACATCATCAGAATCCATCTGATTTACGACCCAGCCTTTGATCGTCAGGATATTTCCCTGTGTGATCTGCTCTTCGTCGATATGATACTCGATAAGACTTTCTGTACAAAACTTCTTTATTTCCTGCGCAGATGCTTCCCAGATAACTTCCTTTTCATTTCCTGCCTGCAGTACAAGCTGTAAGCTTTCATGTTCCTGTGCAAGCTGCAGAATCTCCGGTATCTTTATTGTGAAACCTGCGTTTTTTATTTCTTTTATCCCTTTTGTTTCTTTTAGATTATCAGCCACATCTGTTCTTTCATAGCGCGAAAGTTCAGGAAAAGAAATTTCTTTTCCTGAACCATAAAGAGAAAAATTACATATTTTCTGTTCTCTGGCTACGGCCCAGCCGGTAATAGTCAGAGTATGATTTTCTTTATCACTGTATATTCTTTTGTCTACACTCCAAAGTATATTTCCCATAACTAAACCCTTTTTACCGTACGATACAGTTTCCATGCCTTACTGCGTTCTACCTGATCCACCAATGCTTTCTTCTGCTCAAGTTCCTGTCTCAGCTGATCCACTGCTCTTTTCTGTTCTGTATAGATCTTCCAGAATTTCTTTTCTGTTTTCTTCTCATCCAGAATTTCCATTTCAATCTTCATGGATTTTTTGTTTTCAGGAACAGATGGCACGATAATCTGCGGATCATCCCCTCCGAAATAAAATTCTCCATTTTCTACCTCACAGCCATCTGTATGGAAATCAACAAAATTTCCATCTTCCCAGGTAAGCCTGCTGATTTTGAGTCCTTTCGCCAGTTCTCCCGGATCAAGGCGAAGCATTCTTGTATTTTCAGGAAGTTTAAATTCCACACAAACTTTCCTGTTTTTAAACAGATATCTTACAGAATCTGCCTCATTAAAACTCTTTCCGTTATCCCAGAAAATCTGAAGATTCTCCAGAGTTTCCTCCTTCTTCTCTCTGTAGTAATCCTCAATCTCTGCCCTTCCCGGAGAAATCTGAGTATACATATTCCGCATTGCTGTATGTTTTCCCAGAATATATGCCTGTAAATTGTGTTCCATTTCAACATATATTTCTATATCTTCAGGAGTAATTCCTGCTTTTTCATAAAAGTTCAGGTTTCTTAACACTCTGCGTTTATCATTCAGTTCCAGATAATAAAAGATCATGCGGTAAACCAGATACTGAGATGGCACAGGGAATGCAAATGTCCATTCATAGTCAATAACAGATACTTTATCATCTGACAGAATAATGTTTGCAGGGACGAAATCAATGTTGGAAATTTCTGCGCATTTCAGATCAGAACGCAGATTTACATCTCCAAACACCCTGACAAAACCTTTCGTTTTCTCAAAAGGTTTCCTTTCATGAATGTTCTTTACTTTTCCTATATAAGTAAAGAATAATTTCTCAAGCTCCTCTGTTCTGCCCTCTTCCAGAAGATGATCCAGCTTATCTTCCAGTGTGATTCCTGTCAGGTATTCCAGCTCTGCACAGTTATCTTTTAACGAACACTGATTGACCTCAATTCCCTCTTCTTTATACATCTCCGTCAGAGTCTCATAAATGATTCTCAGATTCCTGATATGCTCTACGGCTTTCTTGTGTGCAGGCGCTTTCTTTACAGTCAGTTTTCCGTCTGCCGTTTGATCGATCTTCGTATAAATGGAAAGCTTCTGATCTCTTTCGTTGGAAAATTTCACATAAACCGGCGCCATCTCCGGCTGTTCTTTTCCGATCACAAGAAGAAATGAATTGGCAAACTGTGGATACATATCATTGCTCAGAAGTGTATCATAGACCCGGGATTCCTGAAAAAGTCCCAGCCGCAGTCTGTCAAAATTGTAATCTTTCATATGCAGTTCTCCACCAGCCGGGAGATGCCTGTCTGAATGAATCATCATTGGAAATTTATAGTCCGGATATGGATAATACCAATCTGCCTTTAAGTTTCCGGCATCCTGCAAAATCCCGTTAAATTCTTTTCTTGAAAAAGTTTTGACACCTTTTGTATTCGGATATCCCTGAATTCCCTCGAACAGAGTTCCGAAATGATCTTCCGTACATCCGGCCCAGTATTTCAGTCCCAGTCTGTTCTCGATGGCCAGAATAATCTTTCCATCCGGTTTCAGATGTCTGGATATGATCTTAAGAAAATCCACATATGGGTTCTCACTCTGGATATAAGATTCCCCATACTCAAACACACCGATCAGGGTAATATAATCATATTTTTCTGTCAGATTCTTCTCTATCTCCTGAAAGTTTCCCACAAGAATCCGAAGGTTATCCTGATCCTGATGTCGGTATGCATTGATCTTGCTTCTCTTCATCGAAAGCTCAATACAGGTAACTTCTTTCGCTTTCTCACACAGAGCACCTGTGACGGCCCCACATCCGGAACCGATCTCCAGGACCTTTTCCTCTCCGGTAAATGGAAGCCAGTTTAAAATATTCTCTCTGATATGAGAGAAATGATAAAGAATCGGCCAGCTCTCCCGTTCACTGATCACTCTGTTAAATTCTTCCGGTGCAAAATCTCTGGAAATTGCAAGCATTTCATCTTCTATCGCACCATCACTATATAAATCCTTTCCCGGATAGCACGTAGTATCCAGAATTACTTTTCCGATTTTTTCTTCCATATATTTCCCTCGCGCTGATTTTTATTCACTGCATCGTCCTGAAACGTGTTTCAAACACGCTTTCCTATATCCTGTCACCGGCATCAAAAAGTTACAGGCTATTCCCCACACTGAACTTCCACTTTAGAATCCATGTCATAAAAACCAACTGTATTCTTGCTGGAGATCACCGTAATATTACATGCATCATAAAGTCTGTGGAACACTGTGAAGTCTCCATTCTTATATCCGGTGCAGCCAAATGACAAAAGATATTCGCCACCCTGAAGGTTCATCGTCTGGGTAAATGTTACCGTACATGTATCACCCTTACCGGAACGCTCAACTTTAGCATTCTCATACATGGTATTCGTGCCTGTGATTTCTGTACCCTGGATGTTTTTGAATGTATATGCCATGATCGGTTCCTGAATATCCTCATTGAACCGGACTTTCATGCGGATTTTGAATTCGCTGCCTTTCTCTATCGTATTGGAGCACATTCCCTTGTCATCAATCACTCTGAAATCTGTGATCTCTGCGATACGGCTTCCATATTCCAGCATATTCGGATTCATCTGGAAATCTCCCAACTCCTCGCTGTTCTCCGCCGGAATCTGTTCCTCACTTGCGGATTCATTCTGCTTTACAGGGTTCTGACCTACGAGAAGCTGTTTATAAAGATCGACCATCTGCTTCGGTGAACCTTCATCCAGTTTCACGCCTTTGTTCAAAAGCACAACTCTGTCACAATATTTTGAAACACTGCTGAGGTCATGACTTACAAAGAGGATCGTCTTGCCCTGTTTCTTAAATTCTTCAAATTTATGATAACACTTTGCCTGGAAAAATACATCACCTACTGATAATGCCTCGTCTACGACCAGAATCTCAGGATCAATATTGATTGCAACAGCAAAAGCCAGACGCACGAACATACCGCTGGAATATGTTTTGACAGGCTGATGAATAAAATCTCCAATATCTGCAAATTCCAGAATATCATCCAGTCTGGCATCTATCTCTTCTTTTGAAAAACCGATCATCGTTCCATTCAGATATACGTTCTCAAGTCCGGAATATTCCATATTAAATCCGGCACCTAACTCCAGCAGGGCAGAAATTCTTCCATCTACCTTCACCTCCCCCGAAGTAGGAGTCAGAACACCTGTGATGATCTTTAAGATCGTTGATTTACCGGAACCATTGGTTCCGATAATTCCCACGCATTCGCCCTCATAAATATCAAAATTCACATCATGAAGTGCATAATGCTCTTTATAGAGTTTCTTTCTGGTAAGCCCAAGCGCTTCTTTCAATCTGTCTGAAGGCTTATCATATAATTTATACATCTTGGTGAGATCTTTCACCTGAATTACTTTCTTGTTCTCCACATTATTTCCTTTCCGGTCAGGCGGATCATCATCCGCTTCGTTACTTACCTATAACCAAATGGGCACCTGACAGCCTTTTACAAACAAATCAGCTGACAGGTATTCCGGATTTTCAGGTCATTACAAAACATCCGCAAAATGAATGCGCAGACGTTTAAATACCCATCCTCCGAATACGAAACACAAAATCGTAAACACCCAGAAATAAATGGTCCAGCCTGCATGTTCCCAGAACCAGGTCTTCATCAGAAATGTGTCTCTGTATCCGGAAACAATATAATACATTGGATTCAGTTTCAGAATCTTCATAATAATCGGATGCCCCTGTAAAGGAGTATTCTCAACGATCCACATGATTGGTGTTAGCCAGACACCTACCTGAAGCACAATATTGATAATCTGTGTCAGATCCCTGAAAAAGATTACGATTGCGCTGGTAGCATAGGATAATCCAAGCACCAGAAGAAACACACATCCACTGTAATAAATAATCTGCAGATAATAAAGATCCGGCAACTTCCCGTAAGCTGCATACAGAATAATCGTAAACAATACAAAGAATGCATGTACAAACATCGCAGAAATAATCTTGACCACCGGGAGCACACTGATATTAAAAACTACTTTTTTTACCAGATAATTATATTCCAGCAGAGAGTTCGTTCCGCCGATCAGTGCGTCCTGGAAAAAGAACCATGGCACGATACCGGCAACCAGATAGAGAACAAACGGAACTCCCAGATCTCCGGTTCCTGAACGAAAGCCTACAGAGAATACAAACCAATATACAAGAATCGTGATCACAGGCTGAATAAATGCCCATACGATTCCCAGATAAGAACCTGCATATCTTGTCTTAAAATCATTCTTTGCCAGCTTTGCCACAAGCCGTCTGTTTTTATAAATATCCTTTGGTAAAGAAAAAATCGTATCCAATCTCTCGTTCTCCTATTTGCGGTAATCCTTAAAGCTTCCCCATTTTGTATCTTTGTCAGAAAAGCTTAATTCCATTCCTTCCGGAATTGGCCATTCTACTCCGATATCCGGATCATTCCAGATCAGTCCGCCTTCATCGTTTGGATGATAAAAATCAGAGCATTTGTAAACAAACTCCGCATGATCAGAAAGTACAAGGAATCCATGTGCAAATCCCTTAGGAATGAAGAACTGTTTCTTGTTCTCAGCAGAAAGTACAACGCCAAACCATTTTCCATAGGTTTCGGAACCCTCACGAAGGTCTACAGCCACATCAAATACTTCTCCATTTACAACACGTACAAGTTTATCCTGTGGGTAATTGATCTGGAAGTGAAGTCCACGGAGCACGCCTTTGTGGGAACTGGACTGATTGTCCTGCACAAATTCAACATCGATTCCCGCTTCTTTAAAGTCATTGTAGTTGTAAGTTTCCATGAAATATCCTCTGGCATCTCCGAAAACTGTAGGCTCTACTACTTTTAATCCCTTGATTCCACCACATTCTGTTACTTTAATTTTTCCCATTTTGTTTTCCTCTTTTCTGTTTATCTATAATATTTTTTCTCTTTCTTCGACAATGCGATCAGAAGAATAATCAGCAGCAGGATCATCGCAGCACCTATTCCCAGCAGTATTTTTCGCAGCTGCGGTATCCCTGCAGAACTTTTTGAATTCTGAGAACTCTCCTGAACTTCTTCATCTGTACTTTCGGACGTATCCGTTCCCACTGACTGTCCAGCATCAGACGAATCCGCTGTTCCATTCTCCGAAACAGTATCTGCCGCCGGCTCTGGTGTCGGTGTTGCCTCAGGAACCGTTACACTTCCTACCATATAATCTCCATAATAATAATTATCTATGATTTCTCCATCTGACGGTTCCTCTCTAACAGTCAGGTTATCCACAGTCACGCCATTCGGGACAAGTACTTCTCCACCATTTACCTGAAGCTTTGTGAAATTCTGGTATCCATAATTAAACATCGCTGTGGAATCTGTGCTGGCGATTGCAAGATCTGCCGCCTTCATGGTGACCGCAATATAAGTAGTTCCATTCTTCTCAACGGCCGTTACAAGAGTATTGCCCGCCTCGCTGGTATATCCTGTTTTGCCGCCAATGCATCCGTCATAATAATAGCTGCTCTCCGGCGCAAGCATCGGGTGATGTGTATGCAGCACCCTTGACTCACTGTTCATGTTTGTCGGTTTGATCGTATAATCTGTAATGCCAATGATCTTGCGGAATTTCTTATTCTTAAGACCTTCCCGCATAATCAGTGCCATATCGTGTGCTGTAGAATAATGATTTGGATCCGGAAGACCGCTTGCATTTGCAAAATGTGTATTCGTGCATCCAATCTCTGCCGCACGCTGATTCATCATATCAATAAAATTCTGTTCCGTACCGCCTACATGTTCCGCGATCTGAGCTGCAACCTCATTTGCCGATCGGATAATAAGTGCGCAAAGGCATGCTTTCATGCTCATTACTTCCCCAACCTGCATTCCGATATTTCCTGAATCCCAGCTGATGTCGCGTGTTCCGGTTTCGGTGAAGACCACATCTTCTTTCATTGAGCAATTCTCCACAGCAAGCAGCAGCGTCATAATCTTCGTGATACTTGCAGGATAACGAATCTCATCTCCGCCTTTGCTATACAGAAGGACTCCGCTGTCCGCATCCATCAGCACGCCTGTCTCTGATGTAATCTCCGGACCTGTCGGCCAGCCGGAAATTTCATTTGTTGAAATAGTTGCCGGAGCTGTTGCCGCATCAGCACTCTGTACGCCTGTTTCAGATGTTGTATCCGTCTGCGTCGTTACCTCCGCAGCACTACAGATCTGTACAGATGTCATTGCGATCACACCTGCGAGAATTGCAGCCTTACATAAATGTTTCCATTTTTTCATAATATATCCTCTTGTTGAATAAAATCAAAACTCATCGAATGAAGCAATCGTATCTGTGATATATTTCACATCTTCCATATCCAGATTATAAAACATCGGCAGTCTCAGCAGACGTTCGCTCTCTTTTGTAGTATAAACATCTTCCCCTGAAAATCTGCCAAATTTCTGTCCGGCAGGAGCAGAATGAAGCGGTACATAATGGAATACGCTGCAGATTCCTTTTTCCCTCAGATACTTGATCAGACGTGTTCTTACCTGGATATCGCGAACTTTAATATAGTACATATGTGCATTATGGCTACATTGTTCCGGCACATATGGCTGTTCAATCTTGCCCTCAGCTGCAAGATGCGCCAGGTTTTTATTATAATAATTGTAGATTTCCATTCTTTTATTGAAAATCTTTTCACGCTCCTCCAACTGTGCGTACAGATATGCTGCATTCAGTTCACTTGGAAGGTAAGAAGATCCATAGTCCATCCACCGGTATTTATCTACCTGTCCCCGGAAAAATTTACTTCTGTCAGTGCCTTTTTCCCTCAAAATTTCTGCTTTTTCCTGATATTCATCATTATTAAAGAGGATTGCTCCGCCCTCTCCCATAGTATAATTCTTTGTCTCATGGAAGCTGTAACAGCCAAAATCTCCAATCGTACCAAGCGCTTTGCCTTTATAAAAGGCGTCCACTCCCTGGGCCGCATCTTCAACAACTTTAAGATTATATTTCTTTGCAATTGCCATGATCGCATCCATCTCACAGGCAACTCCGGCGTAATGAACCGGCACGAGCACCTTGGTTTTCTCCGTGACTGCTGCCTCGATCAGTTTCTCATCAATATTCATTGTATCCGGTCTGATATCAACAAATACAATCTTCGCTCCCTTTAATACAAATGCATCCGCCGTTGACACAAATGTATAAGACGGCATGATCACCTCATCTCCCGGTTTGATGTCACAAAGGTGTGCTGCCATTTCCAGTGCATGTGTACATGATGTCGTTAACATGACATGCTTTATATTAAAATGCTCCATCATCCACTGAGAGCATCTTTTCGTATATTCTCCGTCTCCGCAGAGCATTCCTCTCTGCACTGCATCACGGATGTAGTCAATTTCCCTGCCGGTAAAAGCAGGTCTGTTAAAATCAATCATCTGTTTTCTTTTTCCTTCTCATATTCAGGTATCTTATTTCTGTAGGCTACTTCTTGCCCTTTTGAATCCCGGATACTCATTTCATTGAAAAATTTCCTGGTTTCTTTCTCCAGCTGTCCCCGGGTATCTGCTTCTATATAATATAACGCAAGATACGGATTTGGTCCGTATTCTATCACGTTTTCTCCCTCTTTATAAAAGATCCATGGTTTTACAACGCATCTCTCCTGTGCCAGCTGATATGCTGCTTTCTGATCGGCAATCTGAAGCTGTCTTCCCTGAAAATACAGCACAGCCCCATACTTCGAAGGAGAGCAAATATCATGCTGTGCAAACATTGTCTGTATCTTATCTTTCTCATAAAGATAATTCAGCAGAAGTTCTTCTATCGAAAATCCATATACCATATCTGTCAGCTCATGCTCATAGCCAAAGAAACGCCCCGCAATCTCGCAGACCTGAATTCCTTTATCCGGTTTCCAGAAAAACTGCATAGACAATGCTCCCTCCATCTGTCCTGTATGCCGGATATATTTTTGCAGAACATCTGTGGCATTCTTTTCAACCTCTGACAAAAACCTGGATGGATAAACATTCCGGGTGCTGATTGGAAGCATTCCCTCTTCCACTTCCGTTTTCTCACGGTCTGCAATGCTGATTACATTTACTTCTCCATCCATGACCCATGTCATCATATTAAATTCAAATCCATCATTGTATTCTTCGATCAGAATCTCCTGACAGTTTGTATATTCTGCTGTCTGCAATGCTTTGGTAACAATTTCATCCTGGTCGTGAATGATAAATATTCCCCTTGAGCCATATTTATCCAGTGGTTTACTGATAAGTGGATATTGCAGACCTGAAACAGATTTCTGTATCTCCTCCTCAGAGCCTTGTTTCAGTAAATCTACAGGCACTTTGCGAAATCCCGGTGTCGGCAGCCCAAGCTTATCCAGCACTTCTCTGCACGCAGATTTATCTCTGTACCATGGAAGCTGTTCAGGTTTCAGATAACAAGGCAGCCCGGCCTTTGCCGCGATCTTTACCATACATTCTAAAAGCAAATCTGAAAATGATGTAATGATCCCATCTATCTTTTCTTCTCTGCACATCTGAGCAATAGAGTCAATGTCCGTCACAGGGATCGTATAATCCTTATCTGCATATTTCCTCGCGATACCATCCGGATAGCCGTCACATACAACAACCTCATAGCCTCTTTTTTTCGCTTTCTGAACCAGTTCTGTAAACTCTCCGAGCGTACCCAGAATCAGTACTTTATGTTTCATTCCAATTCCTCACATTCTCTGACAACAGCCGCCATATATTTCATATCCTCTGCATCATAGCGCTGGTCGCATGGCAATGGCAGAATATTGGCCGCCCAGGTATATTCCAGACTGTTTTTCTCACAGTTCTCAATAATATTTTTCCAGTAAGTAGGTACAAATATCTTCTTTGCTGCAAGGCGCCTGCGAAGTTCAGGACCATTCGTATGAAAATATGGATAGGCAAAAGGTCCTTCCGGTATGATTTCATTGAATATATTCTCTGATGGAAGCAATTCTCTCAGAATCTGATAATTCTGCTCTCTTCTTTCTTTCGCACTGTCATAATCCACCGCTTTTAGCAGATTTTGTGTAAGTCTGGACATCTGCCTGATTTCCATTCCATCATACTTCGCTGCATTCGCAAGCATATCTTTATAATATGTTCCCGCATCCTGCTCATAGCGTCCCAGAATATGTTTCATACGCTCTGCAGAATAATCCGGTATGTTGTTCTCCGTCAGCTGTGCTTCTGTTGACAGATAAGCCCCGTCACTGACACCCCAGAATTTCCTGCATGAATAAAGCGTATCAATTCCTTCTAACGGTTTCTGGAAAAATGCATGGGTGTGATCCACAATAATATTTTCATAAATTCTTTTATATTCCAGAATCTTAGAATCTGTCAGCTGTCCATAATAGTTTACCAGATACAGATACTCCCCGTTTGTAAGCTGCTTCTTGGGATAGATAACCTCCAGTTTCTCATTCAGATGATAAAATTCTGTCTGTATCTGATTCTCCTGGCAGGTATGCACTACAGATTCACACAGAAAATAAGGAAGAATAACTTTCTTGCATCTGCGGCTCTGTAACAGCCATAACAAAGCCGTTCTTCCGAGGTTCACCCTATATAAATCAGAATAGTATTCCTTACCCGGCATTTCTTCCAGTTGAAAATATCCACCGATTTCCTTCGCCATTATTCGTCTGTATCCTCCTGACGTATTACATAATGCGGCATTTTCTTCGCTTCGTTAAGAATATTCATCAAGTAAATTCCCATAATTCCGATTGATAACAGGATTAGGCCAAAAAATGCCAGCATAACCAGCATTAATGAAGTCCATCCCTGTACAGACACTCCCATGGTAAAATACCTTACCAGATAATAAATCGCCATTATTACACTTGTCAGAAAGCTGACAATTCCAATATTTCTAACCAACAGAAGTGGAAATGCGGTATGTGCAGTGATGTCATAAATCAAATCCTTTACCAGTCTCTTAAAAGAATAGCCGCTCTTGCCATAAGCTCTGTCTGCATGCTGAACCGGAACATTGATAATACGGTTCGAGCTTAAGATCAAAAGATTTCCAATCTGCGGAAGGTATGTATTTGTCTTGATCATCGCATCCACAAGAAATCTGCGGATCAGTCGATAGCTGGTGATCTGAAGATCGGGATCTTTCCCAAGCATTTTGGATGTTGCCCATACCGAGAACTTTGTTCCAAGCTTGCGGATCGGACCATGTTTTCTGCCCTCATAGCTTGCGATGATAACGTCCACATCCGGTCTCTCCTGCATGGTTCTTACCATCTTTGGCAGTTCCTCCGGCTGATGCTGAAGGTCATCATCCATAGTTACTACAAATTCTCCCCTTACATGTGCAAATCCGCATAAAAGTGCAGGATGCTGTCCAAAGTTTCGTGCCATCTGTATAATACGGACTCTGTGGTCTTTCTCCCTTAATTCTTTCATTATCTCATCAGGATCTGTCCTTAAATCCGTCATCCACAAGAATCAGCTCAAAATCTTCTTTCAGAGTTTCCCGAAATACTTTCTCCAAACGAGTATATAGTTCTCCCAGTGTATGTTCAGAATTATATACAGGAACAACCACTGAATATAAGCTCATATTCATTTCCTCTTTCTTTTTCTCATCTTTTTGCAATCATTTTTATCATATCATTTTCACCATGCCTTTTCAAGTTTCATCCGGTACAAAACCTTGACTTCCCGGTGTTTTTATGTAAAATAGACTACATATGCAAATTAACCGGTGATTTATTGGTTTTATTGCTTATTTATAGTATGGTCATATGTATTTACAAATATATTTTGTATATAAGAACACTGATATTAATCGAATCAGAGAAATTCCTTTCTTCAAATTTTATAATTTTATCATGGAGGTATCATGTCAAAGGTAAAAGATTACATACAGCTACATTTAAATATTCTGTTGTTTTCACTGACAAGTGTTTTTTCCAAATTTGCTTCTATTCAATATAACAGGCATGGTCTGAGCAGTCCTCTGCTTTATCTTTTTTTATTTCTGATGGTTGCCAACTGTGGAATCTATGCGATCACCTGGCAGCAGGTAATCAAGAAATTTTCCCTGTCCACCGCCTATGCAAATAAGAGCGTATATCTTTTATGGTCACAGATCTGGGCAGTTGTGGTCTTTCACGAAAATCTTTCTATCCAGAATATTATTGGTATCCTGGTAGTTTTATTCGGAGTATGGACGGTGCAAAGATATGAATAGAACATTTATTTTAATTATGCTGGGAGGAACTTTTTTCTCCGCAGTCTCTCAGATACTTCTAAAACAAAGCGCAAATATCAAATATGAAAACCGAATCCGGGAATATCTCAATTTCCGGGTAATTCTCTCCTATGCCATATTTATGCTGATTCTTCTGCTGAATACCTGGTGCTATACAAAAGTAGATATGCGCTATGGTCCTGTTATCGATACAGCGGCATATGTGTTTGTTCTTCTTCTCTCTCATTTCATTCTGAAGGAAAAGATTACAAAAGGAAAGATCATCGGAAATCTGATCATCATTGCCGGAATTCTCTAATCTATACGCTTTAAATTGTTTGTAACTGTTCAGTACCTTCACAGTTACGGGATAGCTGCAGACTTGCTGAATAGTTACAATTGTTTAACAAATATTGTCAGATAAATAGCCCCTTGCTTATTGCTTTTTGCAATTGAAGCAAGGGGCTTATTTAATAACTATCGTAACTGTTCAGTATCTCGCAGGAAGCAGGCTGCCGAATAGTTACTATTTATATTCTTTTATTATACTGCCGGATCTGTAGGTAAAACTTAGCTGCTCCTCTTAATGGTGTCAGTGCCTTCTTTCCAAGCGGTCCCTTTCGTGCATCATCTGCTTTATAGGCTCCATCAAAAATATAAATCCTTGATCCATTACAATTATCATATACCCACTTTGCATCAGCAACACA
>NZ_JBWLUT010000035.1:0-2312 GCF_056504575.1 Blautia sp. CGZ-1-C1 | reverse complement strand
CCGATACAGTACAGGAGAAACTTTCTCTTGTATATCGTTTTGGTGTTCGTATCTATTATGGTGCGCCAAGCAAGAAAGAATTCCAGACGATCGTCAAAGCGCTTGCGCAAAGAAACGGAATTACCATGCCGGAGGAAGAACTGCTTCTGGAAGCAAATAAGTGGGAACTTTCCCATGGCGGTCTTACAGGAAGAACTGCACAGCAGTTTATTGATCATCTGTTGGGAAAAGTTGAGGAGTAAAAAATATTTGATAACTATTCTGTTGCCTGTTAAGTACGGGAGTAAGAAAAAAGTTATGAAACTGAGTGAAATTTGGGGTATACGATTTTACAGATATCAGTTGCGATGAGCAGTGAGTCATGTGATTAAACTTATATAATAAAGGGGGAATACATATGGCAGTTATGACCTTTGCAGCTATTGACATCGGGTCTTATGAAGTAAGCATGAAAAATTTTGAGATGTCAAAGCGAATCGGATTTCGGGAACTGAACTGATGTCAGATACAGTCTGGAACTTGGAAAAGGGGTTTATTCCGGGGAAAAGATTGATTCGGAAAATGCTGAATGTTTTATGCGAAGTGCTAAATGACTTTAAACGTCTGATGCAGGATTTTGGCGTAGATGAATATCGTGCCTGCGGAACCAGTGCGTTCAGGGAACTTGCTAATCCACTGATTATCATTGAACAGATCTATCAGCGTACAGGTATGAAAATAGAAATCTTAAGCAGTGCAGAACAGCATTTCCTGGGATATAAATCAATTGCTGCGATTGAAAAAGGCTTCAAAAAGATGATCCAGAAAGGAACAGCAATTCTGGATGTAGGCGGCGGCAGTCTGCAGGTTTCCCTTTTTGATAAGGATGCGCTTGTTACGACCCAGGGGCTGAAGATGGGAAGTTTGAGAATAAGACAGCGTCTGCAGGAACTGGAGAAATCTACGATTCACTATGATAAGCTGGTAGAAGAATTTATCCGCAATGACCTTACAAACTTCCAGAGGCTATATCTTAAGGATAAAGACATTAAGAATGTGATTCTTATGGGAGATTTTATCACAGATATGATCTTTCAGGAGGAGATGGAAGATAAGATCATCACGCGGGAAGAGTTTATGAAGCGCTATGAAGATACGGTGGGAAAATCTGTTGATCTGCTGGCTCAGGAGATGGAAATCGATCCGGAGTATGCCTCTCTTGTTGTTCCTACAATGGTTGTCTGCAAGAACTTTATTGATATTTTTAATGCGGAATCGCTCTGGGCACCGGGAGTTTCGCTTTTAGACGGAATTGCTTATGATTTTGCAGAGAAGAATAAATTTATCAAGAGTGTTCATAACTTTGAGAATGATATTCTGGTTACCTCAAAGAATATTGCAAAAAGATATTCCAGCAGTAAGAACCATATCCAGGGGACTATGAATCTGTGTCTGAATATTTTTGACAGTATGAAGAAGGTTCATGGTATGGGGGCGAGAGAACGCCTGTTGCTACAGATAGCGGCGCTGCTTCATGACTGTGGCAAATATATCAGTATGGGAAATGTCTCTGAGTGTTCTTATCAGATCATAATGTCCACAGATATTATCGGTCTTTCTTCCCTGGAACGGCGGATGATCGCATGTGCAGTGCGATATAATACGTCAGCTTTTGCATATTATGATGAAATTCAGAATATGGGAATGGCTATCGACAGAGAAAGCTATATCAAGATTGCGAAGATGACGGCAATTCTTCGTCTGGCCAATGCCATGGACAGAAGCCATTATCAGAAGGTAAAGGGAATCAAGACTGTACTCAAGGACAGAGAATTACAGATGATCGTGGATTCCAGTCAGGATATTTCTCTTGAACTGGGGCTATTAAAGGATAAAGTTGCATTTTTTGAAGAAGTATTTGGTATCCGTCTGGTTCTCAGACGTAAGGGAAGGGCGTAAAGGAGGATTACTATGGATCTCTGGAAAGTTTGAAAAGAAAGAATATTTCGTAAACCGTGAGCTGAGCTGGCTGAAATTTGACGAGCGTGTTCTGAGTGAAGCAAGAGATAAGAATCTTCCTTTATTTGACAGGCTGAAATTCTTAAGTATCACCGCATCCAATCTGGATGAGTTCTTTATGGTACGTGTGGCATCTCTGAAAGATCAGGTACACGCAGGGTATCATAAGACAGATATTGCAGGAATGACTGCGAAAGAACAGCTGAAAGAAATCAGTGCACGCACTCATGAACTGGTACATGTGCAGTATAATACACTGAACCGTTCACTGCTTCCGGCGCTTGAGAAAGCAGGAATGCATCTGGTTGCTGCGC
>NZ_JBWLUT010000034.1:0-8034 GCF_056504575.1 Blautia sp. CGZ-1-C1 | reverse complement strand
ACCGATTTTGATTTCTCCATGCTCTGACAGCCATTTTTGTTCTTCTCCCGTCAGAAAATATACACTGTCCACTGACAGAAACTGCTTATGCAGTTCATCTGCATAATAAGGATCATCATCTGTGATCCTTCTCATAGCATTATCCAGCTCTGTCTTTAAATCAGAATGACTCTGGCCAATCGCAAAATACATTTTTGAACTTCCGAGATTCGTTAAGGCCACCATTCCGTACCCATCCAGACGGGAATCCTCTAACCATACAAAAGCGTCAGTTTCTCCGTCTGCAATTTTCTTCAAAGCATCTTCATTATTTGAAACATTGACATGCTGTGTATGCAGATCATATTTCTTTTCCCACTCGTTCAATACCATTTCCGACAGGTAACCCATAAGCACCCCAATCCTTTTCCCATTGAAAGATGCAGCGTCAGAGGATGAGATGTCTGTATGATCGGGTTTTACATAGACATAATATCTTTCGTCTCCCATTGGAATAGCGGAAAAAAGCATAGTCTCTGCCCGTTCCTCCGTATAAGAGATTCCTTCTATCATATCCAGCTCATCATTTTTTAATTTGTCGAAACAATTTTCCCATGTACAATCTACATATTCATAGTTCCACCCAGTATAACCTGCGATTTTCTGCAGATATTCATAGCCGTATCCGCTTCTTTTTCCATTTTCATTTATCTTATCATATGTATCATCCGGTACACCAATCCTGACAATTTTCTCTTTCTGATTTTCTGCTGCAAAAGCATAAACCGGACAGATTGAAAAAAGGATGCAGCTGCACAATATAAAAATGATACTTCTTTGCAATACTGATTTATTCATTTTCATACTTTTCTCTCTCCCAGTAAAATTATTATAGTTACGCCTATGAAATAACACGTTACTGTTCACTCCGTGCCCAGTAACACGCTTCGCGATGCACAGAATTTATGCTAATCGCATAAATTCGCGCTGTATGTCTCGGGATTTTGGCATATACATGCCAAAACGCCTCGCGGAATAGTGGCATGTGAACAGTAACAATAACACCACAAAAAAGCACTGTCAGACAGACAGTGCACCTCATTTTATGCAACTGGCTGCCATTTTACAGGCCCTGTAGCTTTGCGTCCCAGACTTTCATCTGGTTTGCCGATTTCCTTATTATAGCTTTTAAACTTATGCCAAAAACTGGTTTTATTATACTACAGCGCTCTACTGTACACAAGAAAACATTACCGTTTTAACGCCTGAAAACAAAAAAAGAACAGCCGATATATATACTCGAACTGTTCTTCTACTTCCGAAGTCCACGAAGCATTGACATTACTGTTTCCTGCTCATTTGCATTCAGATCGTTCCATATCCCTAGAACTTCTTTCTGTTTTTCTGTCAGATTCTCTAAATTACCTTCCTGAAAAAACTGCGATAATCTGTATTTACTGATATCACGCTTTTCACATAAAGATGTTATTTTATCCGCAATATGCTTCTCTATCTGCAAGTGACTATACTTCATTTCCTCTACTACATATCTTCATTGTATATGTATTAGGGGAAAATACTAATTATCAATTTGGCAAACATACAATTCCATCAAAAAACATATTTTTAAATAAAAAATGAAGATACTTTCGTTTCCGCAAAAGTCATTTTCGCTTATATCATCTCCATAATATCACAGTCAATAGTATTTGTCACATAAAAGTTGTGAAAACCAGTGGGTATAAAGTAGAAGTCTCCAGGCTCTTTTGGAAACTCAGATGGAACAACCTGTAATAGGTATCCATCCGATAGTAACTTTCCGTATATTCCTTCCAGATGCCTTTGGCCTCTGTAGTATGGAATCCATCAGAATGTTCTTTGAAGAATTTCTGCATATTTGCTACCTGTAAAATACCGTCATAGAAATTCTCAAAATAAACATCCTGCCGATAAATTCCCACAATGGTAGCACCCAAATGAATATTTCTCAAAACAAACTGAAATGCTTCATCTATCTGCTCCCAAAGCGGACCGGTATATTCTCTACGGTCAACAAATACTGCTTTCGTTGTACCTTTGAACACACCACATTGTGTTGCAACATGAAGTCCTCTGTTGCCAGTCAAAATAGCAAAAGCATTAGACGGATACTCTTTTCCATCACGCTCAATCAAAATGCCCCAGGAGCGCAACTGCTGTCTGCCCTCAAAAATCTCTACCACAATAACAGTTTTACCACCAACCGTCTGTAAAGTGATATCCGGAATGATTGCCGGTTCACAGCTGTCTGATACAGCATTGGCAATGGCATCCATTTTCGTGAATACATCTTCCTTGTCAAAACCGACAACCTCTCTGGTTTTATCGGCAATTCCGAAAATAATTTTTCCTCCGGTTCCATTTGCAAAGGCAACCACAGACTTCATATATTTGATACTTTTCTCCGGCAGGTTCTCTTTGAACTCTACATTCTTCGATTCTCCTGCAAGACCGATACACCATCACGGATCAACTGATAAACCTCGGAGCGATAGAAAAAATCCAACGCCGCATCCAGTGAAAGTCCATGCTGTTTTGCAAAACACTCAATGACGCGGCTATATTTTTTCTGAAGTAAAATCGGATTTGCCGTCATGGCAGATGAGTGTTCGTTTTGATCATTTTTATTAGAATGCGTAATTTCCACATTTCTTTCCTTCATCATATCAAGGAGGTCATCTACGATATATTCCCGGCTCTGAGTATGCAATACTTCATATTCCGGCACAATATAACCGTTAAAAATATCACTCTTTTGGGTAAATGCCTGATAGACACATTCTGCATCCACACCCAGCTTTGCCGCAACATTTTCAATGCAAAATACAGCAAACTCAAGTTCATTGGAATTTTTAATCTTCTCATCTGCCATCATACGCAAACCGGAAGTTATAAACATCTTTGCAAATATACCATATCTATTAACTGTACACCACACTCATAAATTGGGTGGTCATAATTGTCCGTAAAGAAATTCGGAATATTGTGAGATCGGACAAATCCGCATTTTTCATAAAACGGTACGGTCAACGGGCTGTCACCTGTTCCAACCTGCAAAATAGAATATTTATCTGCATATTTACTTACAAGGAAGTCAATCAATGCTTTCCCATAGCCCTGTCCTTTATTCTGAGGATCAACTGCAATATTTTTAATTTCAAGTATTCCATTATCTTCATCAGTAACGACACATTCAGCTTTTACATTACCATCTTCAAGTACATACATAGTACCTTTTTCAAGATAGTGATCAATCATATTTTCCTGCTCATCAGCTAATAACAATAATGCTATAAATTGCTTTTTATTCTCATTCACTTCTCGGATTTTCATATCTATTACTCCGTCAAACTAGAATTTATCGTCTTGTTCCATTCTTATCAAAATTCTTTTTTAATGCTATTTCTGTTGGGAGAATAGACCCAATTAAAGGAATAAGTTGAACACTACAGATAATTCCTCCTATACTCCCAACACAATCTTCATTTTTTCCAATCACTAAAAGCATGAATATTACTGTTATCGGCAACATAACCATTCCACAGACATACCAGACTTTACCACAATATTTATGAGCAAATTCCCATGTGTCTTTGTTCTTCATAGACATCGAAGTCCGATATCCAAATACTGAATTTATTTCCTTTGGAGCCTTTTTCATAAAATATCTTCCAAAACCAATCATCGTAAATGGAAGAAGCAAATCCATAATCAACATAAAAATCCAAAACCCCATTGTAAACCTCCTTTACTACAACTTCCGATTTCTATTTTCGTTTCCATAGCATAGTGTACTCTTTTTCACCAGTAGCTTCATCCAAGCCTTCACATTGAATAATGAACCCTTCTCTTTGGTAAAAAGAAATTGCTCTGGCATTCTTCTGGTATACATTTAATCGTAAGCTAACTTTTTTATCCTTAATATAATCCAATAAAAATTTACCTATGCCACATGACTGCATTTCATCAGAGACAAAAATACCTTCGATATATTCATCATTTAGTCCTACAAATCCTTGTATCATTTTATCCACTTCAAACACATAGACTTCGGATTGTAACATCATTTCTTTCACTAATTCATAATTACTTTTCCAGTATTGATTGGAAATAAAATAATGTGCTTTCAGATTTGTCTTTAACCATATGTCAGCGACTCTATCGATATCTCCGTTCAGCAACTTTCTAATCATAACAAATATTCTCCTCAACTGCATCCTTTATGCTTTTCTCTTTTTTTCATTCTATCACAAGCTTACCATTAATCATCGATTTTTTGATATTTTTTCTTTTACCCCACTGTAAAACAGCCTCTGAGCGTTTCGTTATATAGAGGGATACTCTCAGAACCTAGAGAGTATGAAGCGGCAGAATATTGGAGGTATGAGTTAGGGGCAGAGTTGGATTAAATTTATATTTCTACGAAGAAAGCCAAAGACATTTAACTGTTCACCCAATCAAACGTCTTTGGCTTATTTAATTACAACTATTTTTTTAGAGTTTTACCCAGTAACTCATACAGAGCTTCTGCCTCTTCTTGAGATAAAGTAATTCCTTTTCCCATTTTTTCATGTTCTGGTGCCCAGTCACGAATATCATATTTTTCTGCAGCTCCATTCCATGAAATCATATTCAATTCTTTTTTCCAACCTTTGGCACTTTCTGAAAGTATTCCTATTGGGTAACAAAAAACACCGTATTTCTACGGTGCGTTCTGTCAGATATATTCTGTTTTATGATAGCAGAAAACTGGAATTCACAGTTCTTCCATCCTTCCCATCTTCAGCGCCATAACAAGAGTTCCGGCTGCCATCACAAAGACACCAATTTCAATCACATAGATGGGAAGAAGCGCCGGACCTGCCACGGCAAAGAAGTCCACAATAAAATGAATCCCATATGCAAGAACCGCTGTAAAAGCCGCTGTCCTGCATTTGCCTGCCTTTACCGCCCGGTAGATCAGCAGTGACAACCCGATATGCAGAATGATGGCACTGATTCTTTCGATTCCGCTTACAAAAAAGAGTGGTGCCGGTGTTGTCCATAGGGCCGACAGCTGTGACACGGTCTGGTTTGCAGACTCAGCAGGAAGTGCCGCCAGCGTATTCTGCATGGCTCCGCTGTTGATCATCAGCATGGACACAAGATTGCTGATTCCGGAGAGTCCTCCGAGCAGAATGGCCTCCACACCGCCATGCCCGATTCCATACATCAGTGCATTTGGAAAATCCAGCCATTTCTTCATCCAGAACTTCATGGCAATCAGTCTTCCGGTCTCTTCAAAAACCGCTGCAGCCAAAGCCGCGTACACATAGTAAAACCATGGCCTGCTCTGTGCGTTCAGTCCGCAGAACTGAATGACAAGAACATGCAGCAGCTGCTCCAACAGCATGGCAAACAGCAGATAGGTTCCTGCTCCGATAAAGAACGAGGAAATCCTTGCCTTAAGCTTCACCCTTCCTGCAATGAACAAAGCAATCGGTACCCCCATCGAGAGGACAACGGAGCAGATAACTCCCGCTATCGCCAGACCTGATATTGTGTTCAATTCCATCTTTATACCTCCCTGATTCTCAAAAAATTCCTTTATTGTATTTGAACTGTCCATACAATATAAAGCCTAATCCGACAATAACTGCTGGAAGAATGATATAATCTATAATTATTTCACTCCAAAACGAAACAATAAAACCTAATACAAGAGATATTCCTATAATCAGCGTTCCTGTGCCGACTGTTTTTCCATACTTTGGTATATCTTCTTCCTTTACTTTTCGCCTATTATAAGAGTGAATTGTGCTGATATTGCCTTTGATATTTACAATTCCCACAACAGATATGAACACTCCCAAAATCAACATTATAATATTTTCCATAATAACCTCCTAAAAATAGAATAGTTCCTCAAATTTTTTGTCCAATGCAATACAAAGAATTAGAGCCAATTTTGCAGTTGGATTAAACTGTCCTGTTTCAATAGAACTAATGGTATTTCTTGATACCCCTACCATTTCTGCAAGCTGAGCTTGAGAAAGATTTGCTTCTGTGCGAACTTCCTTTAAGTGATTTTTCAGTTGTAATTGTTCTTTCATATTCTCACCTCTAAAAGATGGCTAACAAATCCAACAAATGCCAAAATGGAAAGCACAAAAAACAGAACAGTCAAGACCAAATCACTCTTTCGCTTCATTTTGATAAAACGAACTAACCATTGTGTTGCAATAATGCTGAAGTATATAACCCACGGACTGTAAATCATAGTATGAGCAAGCACAGAAGATAACAGCGAAAGCAAACAACACACTAAAGCACCAACTCTGCTTGCATGACTTCCGGCTTGATATACCACTTCCATTTCAGCCAAGTCCTTATTGCGATGTTCTTTTCTGCTTGCCTTTAATATTTCGTCCTTTTTCATAAAAACACCTCCATGCCAAGTTTTCTTTGCATATTTTAATTATACACATACCAAGTTTTCTTGTCAATAGAGTCATAAAAAAGTTACAACCGATATAAGAGATAACTTTTCTACCACTTCGATTATACTCACGACTTAATGACTTCTTGAATACTTGCCGAAAAAGAAAAACTGCCATCGGTTTGACAGCAGTTCTTCTTCGGTTGGTATCCGTTAGGAATACACAATATCATTCAATACAATCTCATCGGCACAGGCTCGAATGTTATTCATCAATCCTATCCATCTCATCATATCCGTTGCTTTCAGTTCTTCCGTTACACCCTGCTTAAACGCTATTTTTTGCCCTTTAATTGTGGTATTACTTATAGCAAAGCACAAAAAAGGCCCAAAAGGGCACTTTCCCTTTTGAGCCTATACACTTTATTAGCTAACGTATTTTGCTTTCATTTTTCCGCATGGTCATGAGGCTTTTTTCTCTTAAATCGCATTCTATGAATCCTCAGATTGTTCTTTCTGTTCTTCAATAATTCGTTCTGTCGCTTTATGGATCTTTCACTTGAAACGGATGCTCTTTGAATGGACGAAGACGCTCAATCCCGATTTTTCGTTCTCTGCGACTTCCCAATAAACTGGAATTGTTCAAGCTTTTCAAATACTAACGTCCTTAATTCTGTTCAATAATTGATTTATAGTAGTTACCAAAGTCAGCAAGTGAATTAACAATTGGAAGCATTTTTGTTCCGAGTTCCGTTAAGCCGTATTCAACTCTTGGTGGCTGCTCATGGTAATCGTGGCGATATGCCAGTCCATCACTCATCATTTGTCTTAAACTATCTGTCAAAACCTTTTGTGAAATACCATCTATACTTCGTTGTAGCTCATTGAATCTCCATGGACGCTCTTTCAAGTTACGCAAAATCAGCAGTTTCCATTTTCCTCCGATGAGAGATACTGCTGTTGCAACTGGGCATTCCGGTAATTCTTCTTTTGCTCGCATAATTCTCACCTCCGAGGCTATTGTAACACATTCGATTTTGAGTGTACAGTTACAAAAAGGTGCGTACTTGTTTTTGTATGTGTCTCACACTATACTAACACCAAGCAACCAGAAACTACAAATTAACTATGGAGGTTATTATGGCAAATTACACAAAAACAACTATTGGAAAGGAAAACCGAATTGAGCTGCACGAAAAGTTGTCTTTAACAGGTGCAGAAATCAGTTTAAACGAACTACCTGCAGGAGCAAATGTCCCATTTGTTCATTCTCATAAAGAAAATGAAGAAATCTATGGAATTCTTTCAGGTAACGGCAAAGCCATAATTGATGGAGAAGAAATTAGCCTTTCAACTGGAGACTGGCTAAAAATCGCACCTGCTGCAAAGCGTCAGTTTTTTGCATCCGATATTTCCGGAATTACTTATATCTGCATTCAGGTAAAAGAAAATTCTCTGGAACATTTTACAGCAGAGGATGCCGTAATCGGCTAATTAAAAGTATTTATATACAGAAATGCACAGTTCCCGATATGCTAAGAACTGTGCATTTCTTTTTTGTTCAATATTACGTTTTCTCAATTTTTCAAACAAGAAGT
>NZ_JBWLUT010000033.1:0-2603 GCF_056504575.1 Blautia sp. CGZ-1-C1 | reverse complement strand
TCAGGAATCCCCATACAATGTAGGTGTTGACTGTGCGATTCTGATGAATCCGCAGACATGGGTAGCATCCGGACATCTGGGAAGCTTCTCTGATCCGCTGATGGACTGTAAGGAATGTCATGAGCGTTTCCGCGCAGACAAGATCATTGAGGATTTCAGCCAGGAGAACGGAATTGAACTGGAGAGCTCTGTAGATGGATGGTCTCAGGAAGAAATGATGAACTTCATTAAAGATCACAATGTACCATGCCCTACATGCGGCAAACATAACTTTACAGATATCCGTCAGTTCAACCTGATGTTCAAAACATTCCAGGGTGTTACAGAGGATGCCAAGAATACTGTATATTTAAGACCTGAGACAGCTCAGGGTATTTTCGTAAACTTTAAGAATGTTCAGAGAACATCCCGTAAGAAGATTCCGTTTGGTATCGGTCAGATCGGTAAATCTTTCCGTAACGAGATCACACCGGGTAACTTCACATTCCGTACACGTGAGTTCGAGCAGATGGAACTTGAATTCTTCTGCGAGCCGGATACAGACCTTGAGTGGTTTGCATACTGGAAGAACTTCTGCCTGAACTGGTTACATTCTCTTGGATTGAAGGATGAAGAAGTTCGTTATCGTGACCATGATGCAGAAGAGTTAAGCTTCTACAGCAAAGCTACTACTGACGTAGAGTTCCTGTTCCCATTCGGATGGGGCGAGCTTTGGGGAATCGCTGACAGAACAGACTATGACCTGACACAGCATCAGAACGTATCAGGACAGGATCTGACATACTTTGATGATGAGAAGAAACAGAAATACATTCCATATGTAATCGAGCCGTCACTTGGAGCTGACCGTGTGGTACTTGCATTCCTGTGCAGCGCATATGACGAAGAAGTTCTGGATGCAGAGAAGAATGATGTTCGTACAGTTCTTCATTTCCATCCGGCACTTGCACCTGTTAAGATTGGTGTGCTTCCTCTTTCCAAGAAACTTAATGAGGGTGCAGAGAAGATTTACCAGCAGTTAAGCAAGAAATATAACTGTGAGTATGATGACCGTGGAAACATCGGTAAACGTTACAGAAGACAGGATGAGATCGGTACTCCGTTCTGTGTAACTTATGATTTTGAGTCCGAAAATGACGGAGCAGTTACAATCCGTGACCGTGATACCATGGAACAGGTTCGTGTGAAGATCGATGAACTGGATGCATATTTTGCAGATAAATTTACATTTTAACTGAATAAAGTGCAAAGCAGTTATTCGGTTATGTGAGTGAACAACAAAGTGGATGATTATATCCGCATGACTGAAAAAAACAGCAAGGGAGCTGTATCGGATGGGAATCCGGGCACTCCTTTGCTGTTTTTTTATTACAAAATATAGATTATAAAAATTCGATATCAAAAGTTGTCAAAACAACTTTTGCTTGTGTAAATATTCATTTTTTAGTATAATGAGCAATAATAACATGAAAAGGGGGCAATAAAAATGAGCGAAAAGAAAAAAAGTGGTGGAGCCTTACTTGGCGCAGCGTTTCTGATGGCCACATCTGCAATCGGACCTGGATTCCTGACACAGACAGCAACCTTTACCGGGCAGTATCAGGCAAGTTTTGGATTTGTTATCCTGGTTTCCGTAATCCTTGCAGCCATTGCACAGATGAATATCTGGCGCGTGCTTTGTGTAACCGGACTTCGTGGACAGGATGTTTCCAATAAGGTACTTCCGGGACTGGGATATCTGGTATCTATACTGATTGTATTTGGTGGTCTGGTATTTAATATCGGAAACGTAGGTGGCGGAGCACTTGGTTTTAACACATTGCTTGGAATACCTACCAAAGTTGGTTACATACTGGCAGGTCTTTTGGCAATCCTGGTATTTGTACTGAAAAATGCCAAAAGTGCCATGGATACTATTACCAAGGTACTGGGTGCCATTATGATTATCGTAATCTTTGTTGTGATCATTGTGGTAAAACCACCGGTAGGAAGCGCGTTGAAGAATACCTTTGTACCGGAAGCCGGTGCCACAAATCTGATTCCTGCAATCCTTACACTTCTGGGAGGAACTGTTGGAGGATATATCACTTTCTCAGGTGCACACCGTCTGATCGATGCAGGAATTACAGGTGAGAAGAACCTGAAAGAAATCAATAAGAGTTCTGTTATGGGTATGATCATTGCCACTATTGTACGTATTTTCCTGTTCCTGGCTGTTCTGGGCGTTGTTGTCAAGGGTGTAACACTGGATGCTGCAAATCCTGCAGCAGATGCCTTTAGGCAGGGGGCTGGTGAAATCGGATACCGGTTTGCAGGTCTGGTTCTTCTGTGCGCAGCCATCACATCCATCATTGGTGCGGCTTATACTTCTGTTTCTTTCCTTAAGACTTTCAGTAAGTCTATTGAAGAAAATGAAAATAAAGTGATCATCGGATTTATCATTATTTCTACAGCAATTATGTTTATTCTTGGCAATCCGGCAGTAACTTTCTTGTGCTTGCAGGTGCTGTGAACGGTCTGATCCTTCCGATCACCCTGGCAATCTGCCTGATCGCTGCACATAAGAAATCCATTATGGGAGAGAATTCTGTTCGTCATCCAGT
>NZ_JBWLUT010000032.1:0-2925 GCF_056504575.1 Blautia sp. CGZ-1-C1 | reverse complement strand
GGGTGCTGGTCGGCGCCGCACTGGTCTTCTTTATGCAGGCCGGATTCGCAATGGTAGAAACAGGCTTCACACGAGCCAAAAACGCAGGTAACATTATTATGAAAAACCTGATGGACTTCTGTATCGGAACCCCGGTCTTCTGGCTGGTCGGCTTCGGTCTGATGTTCGGTGCAGGTAATGGATTTATCGGAAAGATCGGTGGTATTGCAACAGAAGCACACTATGGTTCAGGAATGCTTCCTGACGGAGTTCCTTTCTGGGCATTCTTAATCTTCCAGACAGTATTCTGTGCAACATCCGCAACAATTGTTTCCGGTGCAATGGCAGAACGTACCAAGTTCCTTTCCTATTGCGTCTACAGCCTTATGATCAGTCTTGTTGTATATCCGGTATCCGGACACTGGATCTGGGGCGGTGGATTTATCAGCCAGATGGGATTCCACGATTTCGCAGGTTCCTGTGCAGTACATATGGTAGGTGGTGTGGCAGCTCTGATCGGTGCCATCATCCTTGGACCTCGTATCGGTAAATATACAAAGGACGGCAAATCAAAAGCTATCCCTGGACACAACCTTACAGTTGGTGCTTTAGGTGTATTTATCCTCTGGTTCTGCTGGTTCGGATTTAACGGTGCTTCCACAGTCAGTATGGAAGGCGATGCAATCGTAAGTGCAGGTAAAATCTTTGTTACTACTAACCTTGCAGCAGCTGTTGCAACTGTAACTGTTATGATTATCACATGGGTACGTTACAAAAAACCGGATGTTTCCATGTCTCTGAACGGTTCTCTTGCAGGACTTGTAGCAATTACGGCAGGATGCGACACAGTTTCTCCTACATCCGCAGCAATCATCGGTATTGCTTCCGGTTTTATCGTAGTATTTGGTATTGAATTTATTGATAAGGTTCTGAAAATCGATGATCCTGTTGGTGCTGTCGGTGTTCATGGTTTAAACGGTGCTTTCGGTACCCTTGCAGTTGGTCTCTTCTCCGACGGTTCAGGCACAGACTGGAAAGGACTTCTTACAGGCGGCGGCTTCCACGGATTTGGTGTTCAGTTCACAGGTATGATCATCACAATCGCATGGGTTGTTGTTACTATGACAATTATCTTCCAGGTAATCAAACATACAATCGGACTTCGTGTTTCAGCTGAAGAAGAGATCGCAGGTCTTGACTCCAAAGAACATGGTCTTGCAAGTGCTTATGACGGTTTCGCAATGGCTGGTGTTCCGACTCCTATGGGAACTTCCATAAAAGCTCCTGTTGTCACAGCCAGACCTTCTGCTCCTGCTGAATCAGTTCCTGAACTTCCGAAAGAAGGCGTTCATAAGCTTACAAAAGTTGTTATCATCACCCGTCAGAATAAGCTTGATGAATTTATGCAGGCAATGAATGAGATCGGTGTTACAGGTATCACTATTACGAACGTTCTCGGATGCGGTGTACAGAAAGGTGCTCCATCCTACTATCGTGGTGTTGAGATGGAAATGAATCTTCTTCCTAAGGTCAAAATTGAGATTGTTGTAAGTCTCGTACCTGTACAGAAAGTTATCGAAACTGCCAAGGCAGTCCTCCATACCGGTCAGATTGGTGATGGTAAAGTATTTGTATATGACATTGAAAATGTCGTTAAGATCCGTACAGGCGAAGAAGGTTATCTCGCTCTCCAGGATACAAAATAAATAAGCAATCAATAAATATCCTGCTATAAGGTCAGGAGCCCGGATTTATTCCGGACTCCTTTTTATTGTTCACTACCATTATGCAATCTGGGCAGATTCCAGCGATAATGTGCTGCCAGATACCGAATCAGTATGATTACGAAACAGGCTACCATCATAGCTTCCACATTTCCTACAAAACGATTCATGTACACACATACAACCGCTCCTACAATAGATGCGCATGCATAAATATGCTTTACAAAAATATAAGGCGGTACTCCTGCCATCATATCACGCATCAGGCCTCCCCCTACTCCGGTAATCGTTCCCAGAAATACCAGGAGAAACACATTATCCATATATCCACTGCGAATTCCTGTATTCACTCCCACTACCGTAAAAATTCCTAAACCGATAGAGTCCATCACCAACATGACTCTGTCATAGGTAAGCCGCATATGCCCTTCCAAAAGCTGCCGTTTCCCAGTAGAAAACCACAAAAACCACACAGGAAGTAATCGGTAGCCACCAAGGCATATACCGGATTTGTAAACACATTAGGTGGAATAATCCCCAGCACAATATCCCGGATCAGTACCTCCGCCTACACGCTGTAACTACACCCAGTACGCTCACACCGAAAATGTCCATATTCCGTTCTACACCTACCATTGCCCCGGAAGCAGCAAAAGCAACCGTACCTGCCATTTCCATAAAAACTAGCTGATAATACTCTTGATAATCCATCCTGACCTCTCACTTTTTACGTTTTAGTTCATAAATTATATCATTTTTTATAACTTATGTGAAGCACGATCCTGCTTTTTTAGAGACATCTTATTTTTTTATTTTCTTCACAGACGCTCCCTTAAACAAAGCTCCGTCTACTGAGAAACGATCAATCAACGTAGTCTTGGGATTCTCAATCAGATCGATCAGCTTCTCCGCAGCTATCCTGCCAATTGCCGCTGTGTCCTGACAAAGGGTGGTGAGCTTTGGCTCCAGAATTTTCGCAATATCAATTCCATCATAACCTGCAATAGAAATATCATCAGACAGCCGCTTCAGTATCGGAAGAACCCTGAACTGCAACATCCTCTGTAATAGATTTTACGCTTTCTTTTGTGTAATAGCCTCTCGTACCTGCTCAACGGACCGCAATGTGGTCTCTGCAATTTTATCAAGATCATGCTCTCCATTTTTCCACATATTCCATTGGATTTTTTTGTTATGTTTATGTTGACCTACTTCGTTCAGT
>NZ_JBWLUT010000031.1:0-5544 GCF_056504575.1 Blautia sp. CGZ-1-C1 | reverse complement strand
AGGATGAAATGGAGAAATTATGCTGAATCAATTTTCAAGAACAGAGCTTCTTCTGGGAAAAGAGGCAATGAATAAACTGGAGAACTCCCGTGTGGCAGTATTTGGAATCGGAGGGGTTGGAGGATATGTATGCGAAGCGTTGGCGCGAAGCGGTGTGTATTCTTTTGACCTGATCGATGATGATAAAGTATGCCTGACTAATCTTAACAGACAGATCATTGCTACCAGAAAGACGGTAGGCCAGTATAAGGCTGAAGTGATGAGAGACAGAATCCTGGAAATTAATCCGAAGGCAGATGTGAGAATCCATAAGTGCTTTTATCTTCCGGAAAATGCAGCTGATTTTGATTTTAATGAGTATGATTATGTAGTGGATGCAGTGGATACTGTGACTGCGAAGATTGAGTTGATCATGCGTGCGAAGGAGTCTGGTACTCCGATCATCAGCAGTATGGGTGCCGGTAATAAACTGGATGCCAGTGCGTTTCGGGTGGCGGATATTTATAAGACGAAGGTTTGTCCGCTGGCGAAGGTTATGCGCAGGGAGCTGAAGAAGCGTGGTGTGAAGAAGCTGAAGGTTGTTTATTCAGAAGAGCAGCCGATCAGACCTGTTGAGGATATGGCAATCAGCTGCAGATCGCATTGTATTTGTCCTCCGGGGGCGAAGCATAAGTGTACGGAGCGCAGGGATATTCCCGGCAGTGTGGCGTTTGTGCCGTCTGTGGTGGGATTGATTATTGCGGGAGAGGTTGTTAAGGACTTGACTGCGGAGTACAGAAGATAAAAAATGTTTATGTGGATGTGTATTGTATCAGAGATGGTATGGTGCACATCTTTTTTTGTTTGGGGGCAGGGAACGCGCAGAAAAACAATTCATTTTGTGTGCACACAAAATTTTTGCGGGATGTTGAGATGGGGTGGGAATGTGTTGACTATCATGGGGTTTCAAAGTATAATGATGGCTGGTGAATTGGGCGGAAATACAGGGTGATTCATCAGATGTAGGCGATTGATTTTTAAGAGATAAAGGCAGGTTATATATGAATACAATTAGTGTGGAAGAGTTGGAGAAGATTGATTCTTCTAAGATTACGATCGTGGATGTACGGCCGGCGGATCAGTATAGCAGGGGGTCTTTTCCTGGGGCGGTGAATATTCCGCTGGATGAGTTTGATGAGAAGATGGAGGCTGTTGATAAAGATAAAACAGTATATGTTCTCTGCCATACGGGGGACAGGAGCCGGGACTGTGTGGAGAAGTTGAGTGAGGCTGGCTATGAGGCTGTGAATATTGAGGGAGGATATCGTGCGTATCTGAGACTTTCTCTGAGTCGTTTTATGGAGAATGATGCTAAGGAGCAGAAAGAACTGAAAACGAAAGAGATTGAGCACAGTATTATCAAGACTTTCAGAAAGACGGTCTGGAGACCGTTTACCAAGGCGTTGAACGAGTATCAGCTGATCCAGGAGGGGGATAAGATTGCTGTCTGTATTTCAGGTGGTAAGGACTCTATGCTGATGGCGAAGCTGCTTCAGGAGCTGAAGCGTCATGGGAAGATTCATTTTGAACTGGTGTTTTTGGTAATGAATCCGGGTTATAATGCGGATAACTGGAAGATTATTCAGGATAATGCAGAGCTTCTGGGAATTCCTCTTACGGTTTTTGAAAGTGATATTTTTGATACAGTGGCAGAAATTGAGAATAATCCCTGTTACCTGTGTGCGAGAATGAGACGTGGTTATCTGTATTCTCATGCCAAGGAGCTGGGATGTAATAAGATTGCGTTGGGACATCATTTTGATGATGTGATCGAGACAATCCTCATGGGTATGCTGTACAGTGGTAAGGTAGAGACTATGATGCCGAAGCTGCACAGTCAGAATTTTGAGGGGATGGAATTGATCCGTCCTATGTATCTGATCAAGGAATCTGCAATCAAGGCATGGAGAGATACCAATGGGCTGCATTTCATTCAGTGTGCATGCCGTTTTACTGAGAACTGTGTAAGCTGCGGTGGCGGACGTGGTTCCAAGCGTGATGAGATGAAAGAGCTGGTTGCGCAGTTTAGAAATACAAGCAGTGTGATCGAGACGAATATCTTTAACAGTGTGCGTGATATTAATCTTCGTACTGTTATGGGATATCATAAAGATGGAGAATACTATAATTTCCTGGATGACTATGATCAGCGTGGAAATAAGGGCGCTGATAAGGAAAAAGAATGATGACGGAAAAATCTTCATTTGTGGAAGAGAAATACAGCGCTCAGTATTATAGTGGAAACGGTTGTCTGTATGTTTCTGGTGCAGGTGGTGTTCTAAAAGGAGGGGGCCATGACCTTACAGGAGATTCTTGAAAGTGTAAAAAGTGGTTCTGTATCTGTGGAAGAGGCAGAGAGAATCCTTAAGAAAGAAAGTTATGAAGAAATGGGATATGCGAAGCTGGATACAAGCCGAAAGGCAAGAACCGGTTTTGCAGAAGTAATCTACTGCAGTAATAAGGCAGATGAACATCTTCTGAATATTTTTGAAAGATTATACAGAGAAGATGGTGAGGTATTCGGGACCAGAGCTTCCCACTCTCAGTATGAACTGGTGAAGGAGAAGTTTCCGGAAGTGGAATATGATCCGATTTCACGTATTTTAAAGATTGAGAAGAAAGATAAGAAGCGTATTGGCAAGATCGCAGTGTGTTCAGCGGGAACAGCAGATATTCCGGTTGCTGAGGAAGCTGCGCAGACAGCGGAATATTTTGGTACAAATGTTGAACGGATTTATGATGTGGGAGTCAGCGGAATGCATCGTCTGTTTTCCAGACTGGAGACAATCCAGAGTGCGAACTGTGTAGTTGCAGTTGCAGGAATGGAGGGAGCTCTTGCCAGTGTGATGGGCGGTCTGGTGAGCAGACCTGTGATCGCAGTCCCCACATCTGTGGGGTATGGTGCAAGTATGCATGGTCTTTCTGCACTTCTTACTATGATCAATTCCTGTGCGAACGGTATTGCGGTGGTGAATATTGATAATGGATACGGTGCCGGCTATCTGGCAACGCAGATCAACCGTCTGGCGGCAGGTGCAGATGAGAAAGGAAATTGATTATGGGAAAAACATTATATCTGGAATGTTATTCAGGGATAAGTGGTGATATGACGGTTGCGGCACTTCTTGATCTGGGGGCTGACCGCGCAGTGCTGGACAGGGTGCTGAAGAGTCTTAAGGTATCAGGATTTGAGATAAAGATCAGCAGAGTTGTGAAGTCCGGAATAGATGCATGTGATTTTAATGTGGTGCTGGATAAAGAGCATGAAAATCATGACCATGATATGGAATATCTGCATGGACATCATCATGAAGGTCAGGAGCGCAATCACGTCCATGGTACAGGAACAGCGAAAGACCATCACCATCACGAACACCGTGGAATAAAGGAAATTACCTATATTATAGAGCATAGCGCAATGACTGAGAATGCAAAGAAGATCGCATTGCGTATATTTGAAATTCTTGCAGAGGCAGAGAGTAAAGCACACAATGTGCCTGTAGATCAGGTGCATTTTCATGAAGTGGGAGCAGTGGACTCTATTGTGGATATTGTGTCTGTGGCAGTCTGTCTGGATGATCTGGATGTCACAGAGGTTATTGTTCCTGTTCTCTGCGAGGGACGTGGAACTGTCCGTTGTCAGCATGGCATCCTGCCAATCCCGGTTCCGGCAGTTGCGAATATAGTAAGTGCCAATCATTTATATCTGAAAATGACAGAGGTAGAAGGTGAACTTGTAACGCCTACAGGTGCAGCGATAGTGGCAGCAGTGAAAACAAAGGATAAACTTCCGGAAACATTTGAAATCCAGAGGATTGGAATCGGTGCAGGTAAACGCCAGTATGAGTGTCCGGGAATCCTAAGGGCAATGATTATCTCACAGAGCGCAGAAATAGATGAAGAAAAGGCTCAGTCAGAAGAATTCAAAAACCCGGAAATCGGAAATAATCCGAAGGCTGAAAATCAGGAAACCAAAGATACGATTATCAAGATGGAGACAAACATTGATGACTGCAGTGGAGAAGTTCTGGGATTTGTGATGGAGCGTCTAATGAAAGCCGGTGCCAGAGATGTGCATTATGCGCCTGTTTTTATGAAAAAGAACAGACCTGCATGGGTTCTGAATGTGATCTGTAAGGAAGAAGATATGGAAACGCTCCAGAATATTATTTTTGAAGAAACTACTACGATTGGAATTCGTTATAGCATAATGGAACGTACGATTCTTCCCAGAGAAACGAGAACCCTTCCGACTCCATGGGGAGAAGTTCTGGTAAAGGTATGCACTTTGAATGGAAAAGAGCAGATTTACCCGGAATATGAGAGCGTTGCACAGTTGAGCAGAGAAAAAGAGATCCCGTTTACAGAAATTTACCGTTATATTGTTTTGGCAAATAAAGACAAAGAATAACTTTCATATATGAACCCTTTGGTTTCCCTGAGAGTACTCCACGCGAAATCAAAGGGTACTTTTGTCTTGAAGTAGAGTTGTAAGAACTGTATACTGTATGTAGTATGAAAGGAGAAAAGAAATGTTTTGCATTGGCATTTGCGATGATGATGAAGGACTCTGCGGGGAACTGGAAAAAATGCTTTATGATTATGGAAAAGAGAATAAACTTCAGATGAATATTGATATCTGGTATCAGGGAGAAAGCCTGTGCCGGTTCCTGAGAGAAAACAAGAAGATTCTTGATGTGCTATTTCTGGATATAGAATTACTGACAACAAATGGAATTGAAGTGGGACGTTTTATAAGAGAAGAACAGGAAAACATGGAAACTGCAATTGTTTACATTTCAGCGAACAGCAGTTATGCGATGGATTTATTTCGTGTACAGCCTACAGATTTTCTGATCAAACCTTTAGACAAAATAAAAGTTGGGAATGTCATGAACAGGATTCAGAAAATTTCGGAAGTCAGAAAAGGTATTTTCGAGTACTTTGGCAGTGGATATTATTTCAAGGTGCTATATAAAGATATTCTGTATTTCAGCAGTCAGAATAAAAAAGTGCATCTGGTTTTAAAAGACGGACAGAAAGAATTTAATGGCAAACTGAAAGAAATAGCAAAGAAAATTCCGGGAAATTTCATTCAGATTCATCAGTCGTATCTGATCAATTTTGATTATATCGAAGAATGTTCTTATGAATCTGTGAAAATGAAAAACGGAGATACAATTCCAATCAGCCAGCCATATCGGAAATCAGTGAGAAAGCAACTGGCAGAGCGTGTGTGGAGGGAAAGAGAGTAAATGTTTGCGTTGATAACTACATTAAGCACGAATCTTTTGCGTACATATATAATCTATCGCTTTATGAGATTGTTCTTTTGGACAGATATTGAGGAAAAGAAAAAAGAAAGAGCCTGTTATGTATTGTTTTTTATTTTGACAGCAGGAGTGCATCTGATATTTTGTTCGCCAGGTATGAGTGTGATAACAAATATAGTGCTGATTTTTTTGATTACAGTGTGTTATGAAGGAGCATTGAAAAAGAGAATAC
>NZ_JBWLUT010000030.1:0-5271 GCF_056504575.1 Blautia sp. CGZ-1-C1 | reverse complement strand
GCTATCCGAAAAAATCTTCTGACCGAAAGAATCGACATTGTGAAGCCCCTCGGTTGGTATCGTGACAGCCCGACATTGACGGATGTGGATGTGAAATATCTGCTCCTATATTTTGAAGAAAACTATGGATTGACCGTAGAGAAGAAAATCATAGACGCAGTTGCGGTTATTGCCAATGAAAATCGTTACCACCCTGTCTGTGATTTTCTCAATGCCTTGCAATGGGACGGAACAGAACGCATACGCTTCTGTCTGCACCGCTTTCTCGGTTCTGATACAGATGATTACACCTATGAAGCATTGAAGTTGTTTTTGCTGGGTGCTATCTCACGAGCTTTTAAGCCGGGGTGCAAATTTGAGGTTATGCTCTGTCTTGTGGGCGGTCAGGGAGCCGGAAAGTCCTCTTTCTTCCGTTTGCTTGCGGTCAATGATGACTGGTTCTCTGATGACTTGAAAAAGCTGGATGATGAAAATGTGTACCGCAAAATGCAGGGGCATTGGATTATTGAAATGTCGGAAATGATTGCAACCGCTAACGCTAAGAGCATTGAAGAAATCAAGTCCTTTCTGAGCCGCCAAAAGGAAACCTATAAGATACCCTATGAAACACATCCGGCAGACAGAAAAAGACAATGTGTGTTTGGAGGTTCTTCTAATACCCTTGACTTTCTTCCCCTTGACCGAACAGGCAACCGCCGCTTCGTTCCGGTTATGGTCTATCCTGAAAGGGCTGAGGTTCATATTTTGGCAGATGAACAGGCTTCCAGAGCGTATATCAATCAGATGTGGGCAGAAGCTATGGAGATTTACAGAAGTGGCAATTTTCGTCTGAGATTCAGTCCGGCTATGAACGCTTATCTGAAAGCCCACCAAAAGGACTTTATGCCGGAGGACACAAAGGCAGGACAGATTTTAGACTATTTGGAACGCTATTCCGGCAGCATAGTCTGCTCTAAGCAGCTTTACAAGGAAGCACTGGGGCATGATTATGACGAACCGAAACAATGGGAGCTGCTGAGAGATCAACGACATTATGAATAACGCTGTCACAGGCTGGAGGGCGTTTAGCAATCCTAGGTATTTTCCAGAGCCTTACCGCAGACAAAAAGGCTGGGAGCGTATCAGGAACGACAACGAGCCTGACAACAGCATGGATGGTTTTCAAGAAATCCCGACAGAGGAAATGGAACAGTTAGGGCTTCCGGAAGAATGGTTGAAGCAAAAATAAAAGCCAGTTGTCGCTTCGGTTGTCGAGCCGGTTGTCGGTCTGGTTGTCGGTCTCGGTTGTCGGGCAAAAATCCCGAAAGCCTTGATATTGCGGCACTTTTCCCTCTCTGACAACCATGACAACCAATATTATAAAGAAAAAGAAAATAGTAAAAAGATAGTATCGCCCGATAAAGAAAAAAGGTTTTCTGATGTCCGTTGTCGGAACTTCGTTGTCAGACCTTTCCTTGTCGGGCTTTTTTCATTCAAGGAGGAATATCGTATGACAAATATTGTGAACAGTACACTACCCACCCCAAATAACCATTCGGAGAAAAACAAACCGGATGGAGTTTTTGTGATTAAGCAAGGCAAAACAAATTATAAAGTCAAAGTGTTTTTTGACCATAGTAGCGGTTTGACTGCGGAGGAACAGGTTGAAACGCATTATTCAGGCAGAAGCAGAGAGAGAATCTGCGTAAGTAATATGAAAAATATCCACGCACCCCCTTGACAAAAGCTTTCAGATGTGAAAATTTACGGTGGAACGATAACAAATAATTACAGTGGAACAGGAGAGAATGAAGAAGAAAATGCAATCGTCTTGATGGGGTGGGATCCGAATCTGACTGAAAAAACCGGTTTCGCAGATCTGTATCTTAGACGCAGTCCGAAAATAACGGGAAGCGTAACACTTGCCGATGATTATTGTGCTACAGACAGCAAAAATTATAGTCCGCTTATTTATGTGGATGATTCATTTAAGGTAAACAAACCTATTTTAATAGGTCCTATATATGGTGACGATCCAGATACGCCAGCAGTTATATATGCTAATGAATCTATAGCCGGGAATTATCAGTCACACTTTTGTTCTAAAGAAGGCAGTAACAGGGAGCTGGTAAAAAAAGGAGCAACTTTAAAATGGGTAGTTAAAGTTAATGTTAGATTGAGGACTTTTGCTGACATTACTGATTTTCCTAAGCTTAATCCAGAAAAAAGTATTTATCTTATAAAGGGAGAAAAAGTGAGTCCCAAAGATATTCCTGAAGCGGCAGTGATACTTGGTTACGAAAGAACTGGATGGCGCAATGAAAGTGGCAATACTATCTGGGATCCTGATTCTGAGATCACAGACAATATAATAATACGGGAAGTATGGGCTCTGGTAAAGCCAATAGTCCAAGTTTCAGCGGATAAAGAAAAAGGCTGTCCGTCTTCTAAAATTGTTTTAACGGCAAAGGCAACGCACTGTGCTCGAAACGCCCACAAAGGCATTACGTACAGCTATCAATGGTATAAAGATAATCAGACTCTGGATGATCAGACAGGAGGAACTCTTGCAGTCTCTGAGGCGGGAACCTATAAGGTGGAGGTAACAGCTACAAGTCAAGCAAGAGCGACATCTAAAGAAACAGCATCTATTGTAAATCCCGCGTTTGAACATTCTTATTCCTGGCAGTCTGATAAAACAAATCACTGGAAGCACTGCAGCATTGGAAAATGAGGATACAGCACAGGAAGCACATCAATTTGATGGCTGGACAGTAATAAAGCAGGCATCAATCGGAGTGGAAGGAGAGAAGGAAAGAACCTGTAAGGTTTGTGGATACAAAGAAACGGCAACAATCCCGGCAATCTATATCCCAAGTTACCCAGTAACAGGTATTAAAGTATCTCCGGACACACTTACTCTTACCAGGAAAGATGAAACTGCACAGCTTACCGCTGAGGTAATTCCATCTTATGCAGATAATACGCGGGTAACATGGAAGTCCAGTGACGAAAGCGTGGTAACTGTAGACGAAAAGGGTAAAGTAACCGCAGTTGGAAATGGTACAGCAACGATCACTGTAACATCCGTAAGCGGCAATTATACCGCAACGGTAGCTGTAACTGTAAAGATTCCGGTAGAAATTGAGAAGATCACGATTGAAGCAGAGAAGGAAACTCTGACGAAGATTGGTGAATCCACAGAACTGAAAGTTAAGATCGAACCTGAGAACGCAGACGCCCAGAAACTGATCTGGAAGTCTGACAATGAAATGATCGCTGCTGTAGATGAGAATGGTAAAGTAACAGCAATCGGAAATGGAATGGCAATAATTACAGTAACGACAGAAGATGGAAAAAACACAGCTTCAATAACGATCACAGTGAAGATCCCTGATGAGCCTGTAATTAACAAGACAAAAGGGTTCGGACGCTTAAAAGTCCGTTCTGTAAACCAGACGAAAACTTCCATAACCTTGGAATGGAGTAAACTTGATGGTGTGGACGGATATTTGGTATATGGAAACCGTTGCAATACAAGTACAAAGACATACAAATACAAAAAGCTTGCCACTATTACAAACGGACGTACATGGACACATAAAAATCTGAAGAAAGGCACTTTCTATAAATATATCGTAAAAGCATATAGAATAGTAGATGGCAAAAAGGTAGTGACAGATACATCTGCCTCCATACATGTAATCACACAGGGCAGCAAATACGGAATTGCAAGATCTGTTTCCGTAACTAAGATTGGAAACAAAAAGAATGTTTCAAAAATAACCCTGAGAAAAGGAAAAACAGCACAGATCACAGCAAAAGAAATAAAAAAGGACAAAAAGATCAGACACCACAGAAATCTCTGCTATGAAAGCAGCAATACAGCAGTAGCCACTGTTACCCCGGAGGGGCTTATCCAGGCAGTTGGTAAAGGAACCTGTACGATATGGGTATATGCACAAAACGGTGTATATGCGGCACTGACGGTTACTGTGAAATGATAAAACATGATATCATCTGAATATATATAAACTACGGCCACCAGCTAATCCAGTGACCATAAGCAAAGGGGCAGCACACATTTCAGCAAGAGTTGGATCGAAGCGTTTTGTTTTTTATATTCAAGTACTGACGAAAAAAAGCCATAAGTGACTCCAACAGCTATCATTTGTTCTGATTCTGTTTTCTACAAAAGAAATAAAAAATATTAAGATATTAGAAAATCATAGGTATATAATCTTTAACACCAAAAACCGGATTGAGTTTATTCTGCTCAATCCGGTTTTACCCTATTCCCTTTCTCTTTTTAAAGTTTAACTTTTGTTGTTATACTATGATGCATTACAAAGATTTTTCAGCTTTAAAAGCGAACACATCATTGGGCGTACAGTTAAGAATGCGGCGAAAAAGGGAATATTGGGAAATAGGCAGTCTATTTTCTGCTATGTCTCAGATAAAAAGTCTTTTAATATGTCCTGACTAATGCTATAATATTCCAAAATGTTAATAGACATACATTTGTTATTTCCAAAATGTTGATTTATATACATTTTCTAATTCTAAAATGTTGATATACGAACTATAATAGTTACTGTAGATATTTTTATATTATTTGTTGATAGGAGGTACCTCATGTTAAAAAGGAAAGTGACGCATTCAATAAAAAAATGGATCAATTCTAAAAACAAAAAATGTCTTGTGATTCAAGGAGCCAGACAAACAGGAAAGACTTATATAGTCGAAAGGTTTGCAGAAGAAAACTATGAAGAAATTGTTGAAATAAATTTCAAACAGATACCTTCTGCGATGGATATTTTTTCCGGTGATTTAACAGTAGATAATATGGTTATGGCTATGCGGTTTCGCTTTCCTGAAAAGAAGATTATCCCAGGAAAGAGTTTGATTTTTCTGGATGAAATTCAGGAGTGTCAGGAAGCGATTACCTCTCTTAAATTTTGGGCATTGGATAACCGATTTGACGTTATTGCATCGGGATCACTTTTGGGAATTGATTATAAACGTGCATCTTCTTATCCTGTTGGATATGTTGATTATTTGAAAATGTATGGAATCGATTTTGAAGAATTTCTTTGGGGGATGGGCATTTCTGAAGATATGATAATGAAGCTTTGTAGCTATCTTGATTTGAAGGCCATTATTCCAGAGGCAATCCATTCTCAGATGATGAAGTATTTTCGACAGTATATTGCAATAGGCGGTATGCCTGAAGCAGTTCAGAAGTATATAGACACAAGAGACTTTAGAGAAGTTGATAGAATTCAGAGAAGT
>NZ_JBWLUT010000029.1:0-5380 GCF_056504575.1 Blautia sp. CGZ-1-C1 | reverse complement strand
CCATGCACCAATGCAAAGATGCGTCGTCCGAAAGTATTTCCATTGCAAAGAAGCTTATTGGAATGGAAGAGAATCTGCGGGATGATATGCAGAAATATTTGTAAAACTATTTGTAAAATGAAATGCTGTCAGTTACAGAATAAGTTTGTAACTGATGGCATTTTTATTTGTGGTGTGTGGTGAGTGGCGGATTATTGCAGGTCAGGAATAGTTGTGATACAATGCACAAGAGAAATTACACAATTTACATAGAAAAAAGGACAACACAATGAATAAAAATGAAATCTATATAAAAAGTGGTACCCAATACAAAGAAATGACAAAAGAACTCCTTGCGCAATGTGACCTTGTATCTCAGATAACAGATAAGAAAATACAGATCGGCATCAAACCAAATCTTGTATCACCATCTGAAGCCTCCTGGGGAGCTACCACACATTCGGAGATCGTGGCGGGAATTATCGAATATCTGCAGGAGAATGGATATGAGAATATTGCAATTCTGGAAGGTTCCTGGGTAGGAGATAAGACGAAAGAGAGTTACGAGGTATGTGGTTATCAGGAACTTTCAGAGAAATATCAGGTGCCTTTCTGGGATATGCAGGAGGACAAGGGAATAGAGTATGACTGTAAAGGTGTGAAATTAAATGTCTGTGAACGAGTAGAGAACATTGATTTCCTGATTAACGTTCCGGTACTGAAAGGACACTGTCAGACAAAAATAACCTGTGCATTAAAAAATATGAAAGGCTTGATTCCAAACACCGAGAAACGCAGATTCCATGCAATGGGACTGCATAAGCCAATCGCACATCTCAATGCCGGAATTCATCAGGACTTTATCGTTGTCGACAATATCTGTGGAGATCTGGATTTCGAGGATGGTGGAAACCCGGTAGTGATGAATCGAATCTGGGCAGGAATGGACCCGGTGCTGATTGATTCCTATGTTTGTCAGGTCATGCACTATGAGACAAAAGATGTTCCTTATATCGGACTGGCAGAAGAATTGGGAGTTGGAAGTACAGATCTGAAAAATGCTCACATCATCTATTGTGAGGAATCTGCCCGAAAGGAACTGCCGAAATCCCGAAAGGTAGTAGAACTTCAGGATGCTGTAGAAGAAGTAGAATCCTGCAGTGCCTGCTATGGATACCTTATCCCTGCACTGGAAATGCTCAAAAATGATGGGCTTTTTGAAAAACTGGATACAAAGATCTGTATTGGGCAGGGTTACCGTGGCAAAACAGGAAAACTGGGCGTTGGTGCCTGCACCTGCAAATTTGAACACAATGTAAACGGATGCCCGCCTACAGAAAATCAGATCTATGATTTCCTGAAACAATATATTCTGAACAAATAAAAAACAGGTTCGTTTACGAACCTGTTTTTTATTTGCAATCTATAATGCCATCTTAATCATCTTAACGATCGTATCCTGGTCAAATTTGCTACTGTCAAATGCCAGATGATACTGGGAAATATCTTTCCATTTCTTATCAGTGAAATATTCATAATAAGTACGGCGTTCTTTATCAACTTTCTTAACGAGTTTCTGAGCACTCTTTTCTTCCCGTCCGGTACGCTCAATGATAGTCTGTACACGATAATCAAATGGCGCATGGATAAATACGCTCAGGCATTTATTATCAAGAATATAATTTGCGCATCGTCCGACAATTACGCAGTCCTCCTTCTCCGCTGCATCCAGAATAATCTTGCGCTGAAGATCAAAGAGAACATCATTCATCGGAACGAAGTGGAAATCGCTGTCCATCTGAAGTTCATGATCGATAGGAAAACGCCACTGACTGCCGCGTTTCTCATCAACTTTGGCAAGCACATCAAAAGGAATATTCTCTTTCTGAGCTGCAATATCGATCAGTTCTTTGTCATAAAAAGCAAATCCAAGTTCTTCTGCCAGAGCCTTACCGATCAGACGGCCATTACTGCCGAGCATTCTGTTTATTGTAATCACGCGTTTACTCATAATCAAAACCTCCTTATGACATCCCTGTTACTGTTATCTTATGATACCTGAGCCAAAGCTCCCATAATCCTGATATCGTATCACCTGTCAATAGTAACAAGTCTTTTATTTGTTAACATTATAACACTAATGTCAGAAAAATACCAGTAAAATACATAAAAAAACAAAAATAATACAAGAAAATTTATATATACTACACAAAAACAAACAGACCTTTACGAAAGATATTGTTATATCTGAGTGAAATAGAAAGTCACATTCTGAACACATCTTTTTCACCCGGATTTCACAGGCATCTCAAAATTTGCACATATTTTCCAGATAATATTTGGCTATCAGGTCAAAACAAATGGAGGGAAAGAAGAAATCAAAGAACCTGAAGAGCAGATCAGTGATAGTCCTCTGGTAATTCCTGCTATTTTTTTGCTGCTTTTTTGGACAAATTTATCAATAGACGTGGATATTTTGCGTATGATAAAATTAAGTTGGAAAATTTATTTATAAGATAGTGGTTATTTATAGATTTTTTCTTTAAGTTATGTTATTATACTTAATTGGCTGTCTGGCAGATGCCGACAGACGTTTACGGATTGTGCATAAATGTCCGTAAATATACTGCTGTTTAACAGACTCAGGAGAACAATGCGCAGAGTCTGGAAACCTGAAGAAACAGCAGTCCGTAACTCTTATGATAAATGATAAGTATGGAAGAAAGGGATACAATACATAATGCTGAAAATCAAAAGCTATGTAAAGGTAAACAGTCTGGCAGAGGCTTATGAGCTGAACCAGAAAAAAACAGCCCGTGTTCTTGGCGGAATGGTCTGGATGAAGATGGGCAACAGAGCAGTATCTACAGCAATCGATCTCTCCGGTCTGGGACTGGATACGATCTCTGAGGATGATGATGAATTCGTGATTGGCTGCATGACTCCGCTTCGTGACCTGGAGACAAATGAGGCTCTGAACACCTACACACATGGAGCTATGAAAGAAAGCCTTTGCCATATTGTGGGAGTACAGTTTCGAAACTGTGCCACTGTTGGAGGAAGCATTTATGGAAGATTTGGTTTCTCAGATGTTCTGACCATGTTCCTTGGAATGGACACATGGGTAGAATTATATGATGCAGGCCGCATTCCACTGACTGAATTTGTAAACATGAAGAAAGATAATGACATCCTTGTGAATATTATTGTGCGCAAAGAGCCGCTTCTTACCTGTTATTTAAGCCAAAGAAACACGAAGACAGATTTCCCGGTACTGACCTGTACTGCTTCAGTGATCGGAGATGAGGCAAGAACAGTAATCGGTGCCAGACCTGCACGAGCCATGGTCGTAGAGGATAAGAAACAGATTCTTAAAAATTTTAAAAACATGACAAAGAAGCAGAAAGCGCAGGCAATCGAAGAATTTGCCGAATATGCGGCCGAGAATGTTCCGACGGCAGGCAATATGCGAGGATCAGAAGAATATAGAAGTCTTCTTGTAAAAGTACTGACAAGAAGAGCCTGGGAAGCAGTAGGAGGGATGAAGAATGAATATTAATTTCTGGCTTAACGGGGTAAGCCGCCATGCGGAGATCTATCCTGACACACTGCTGATTGATTTTTTGAGAGAGCAGGGATGTTACAGCGTAAAGAGAGGGTGCGAGACAGCAAACTGTGGTCTGTGTACAGTTTTGGTAAACGGACGTCCGGTACTCTCCTGCAGTACACTTGCAGCCCGCGTTGAGGGAAAGAAGATTGTCACACTGGAAGGAATGCAGAGGGAAGCGAAAGAGTTTGGAAGTTTCCTGGCGAATGAAGGTGCGGAACAATGTGGCTTCTGTAATCCTGGATTTATTATGAATGTGTTTGCAATGTTAAATGAGATCAAAGAACCGACAGAGGAACAGATCAAAGAGTATCTTGCCGGAAATTTATGCAGATGTTCCGGTTTCGTTTCTCAGACAAAGAGTATCCTGAAATTCCTGAAATATAAGAAAGCACAGGAGGAAGCATAAGATGAAATATGTAAATCAACCTGTACGAAAAACAGATGCGATGTCATTGGTGACAGGAAAGCCTGTTTATACAGATGATCTGGCACCAAAGGACTGTCTGATCGTCAAAGTTCTAAGAAGCCCTCATGCCAATGCGTGGGTAGAAGACATTAAAACTGGTACGGCAGAGAAAGTAGCAGGCATCGCCTGTGTCCTTACCTATAAAGATGTGCCGAAAAAGCGTTTCACTCTTGCCGGTCAGACTGCTCCGGAAATGAGTCCGGATGACAGATTTGATCCTTGACCGCCATGTCCGTTTCGTGGGAGATGCGGTTGCTATCGTAGCCGGTGAGACTGAGGAAGCAGTAGATAAGGCACTAAAGAGAATCCGTGTGGATTATCGTGTGGAAGCCCCTGTTCTTGACATTCACAAAGCGAAAGATAACCCGATCCTTGTCCATCCGGAGGAAGACTGGAAACTGAAAATTCCGCTTGGCGGAGATAATAAGAGAAATCTATGTGCCTCTGCGGTGGAAGAGCATGGAAACGTAGATGAGGTTCTTTCCAAATGTAAATATACAGTTGAGCGTACTTACCATACAAAAGCAAATCAGCAGACAATGATGGAGACTTTCCGTACCGCCTGCTATCTGGACCATTTTGGGAGACTGATCGTGTTGTCTTCTACACAGATTCCTTTCCATGTAAGAAGAATCGTAGGAAGAGCACTCGACATTCCGGCTTCCAAAGTCCGCGTGATCAAGCCGCGAATTGGAGGAGGCTTTGGTGCGAAACAGACATCTGTCAGCGAGATTTATCCGGCAATCGTTACATGGAAAACCGGCCGTCCATCTAAGATGATTTTCTCCAGATATGAATCCATGATCTGTTCTTCTCCACGTCATGAGATGGAGATCACAGTACGTGCCGGGGCAGATGAGAATGGTATCATCAAGGCAATCGATGTCTATACCTTATCCAATACAGGCGCATATGGCGAACACAGTTCTACAACGGTAGGACTTAGTGGGCATAAATCAATCGGTCTTTACAGACATACAGAAGCGTACAAGTTTGCCTTTGATGTTGTATATACAAATATACAGGCAGCAGGAGCTTATCGTGGTTATGGTGCTACCCAGGGTATTTTTGCGGTAGAGTCTGCGGTAAATGAACTTGCACATCAGATGGGAATGGATCCTGTTAAAATCAAGGAACTGAATATGCCGGTAGAAGGTGGCCCTCTTCCGGGTTATCCGGATGTGCCATATGCACAGAGCTGTGCAATGGATCGCTGTATGGCACGTGCCAAAGAGATGATGGACTGGGATGCAAAATACCCACGCCGCGATATGGGTAATGGCAAAGTCCGTGGAATTGGTGTTGCCATGGCAATGCAGGGGTCT
>NZ_JBWLUT010000028.1:0-6600 GCF_056504575.1 Blautia sp. CGZ-1-C1 | reverse complement strand
CAGGAAGAGGACCGACTTTTGAATGTATCTGCAAGCCTGATCTGGTTGCTCCGGGAAATCATATACTTTCCTGTGCTTCGGGACCGGATAACGGATATGGAGTTAAGAGTGGCACATCCATGTCCACACCTCTGGTTTCCGGCGCGGCAGCACTGATGTTAGAAAAAAATCCGGAGCTGACAAATGTTCAGATTAAGATGAAATTAAAAGAATGTGCCAGAGATCTGGGACTGCCTAAAAATCAGCAGGGTTGGGGAGAATTGGATTTGGGACATCTTATGCGATCAGTATGAATTAATTGTACAATTGCAGAAATACCACTTTACCATACAAAAGCATTGACGAATGGTCGGATTTCGGCTATTATGATAGTTAATTGATTATCAAAGGTGCTGGACACACAGTGAACAGTAAAATTATCAAAGCCAAAGAGGAGGACTAACATGAAAAAAATTCAGATGCAGACACCACTTGTGGAAATGGATGGAGATGAGATGACCAGAATTCTCTGGAAGATTATTAAAGATGAACTTATTCTCCCATATATTGATTTGAATACTGAGTATTATGATCTTGGCCTGGAATACAGAAATGAAACTGATGACCAGGTAACTGTTGACGCAGCAGAAGCTACCAAGAAATACGGCGTTGCAGTTAAGTGTGCAACGATTACTCCGAATAAGGCGAGAATGGAAGAGTACACCTTTAAAGAAAATGTACAAAAGCCCGAATGGAACGATTCGTGCGATTCTTGATGGAACCGTATTTCGTGCTCCGATTGTTGTAAAGGGTATCGAGCCATGTGTTAAGAACTGGAAGAAACCGATCACGATCGCACGTCATGCATACGGTGATGTGTATAAGAATACAGAGATGTACATTGATGGACCAGGAGATGCTTATCTGGTATTTGAAGGTGCTGACGGACAACAGAGAAAAGAATTGATTCATCACTATGAAGGTCCGGGGGTTCTTCAGGGTATGCACAATCTGGATAATTCTATCACAAGTTTTGCAAGATGTTGCTTTAATTATGCGCTTGATACGAAACAGAATCTGTGGCTTGGCGGCAAGGATACGATTTCCAAGATTTATGACGGACGTTTCAAAGAAATTTTTGCAACGATCTATGAGAATGAATTCAAGGATAAATTCGAGGCAGCAGGCATTGAATACTTCTACAGTCTGATCGATGATATTGTAGCCCGCGTTATGAAAGCGGAAGGTGGATTTATCTGGGCGTGCAAGAACTATGATGGTGATGTTATGAGTGATATGGTTTCTTCTGCGTTTGGTTCGCTGGCTATGATGACATCTGTTCTGGTATCCCCTCAGGGTTATTATGAATATGAGGCTGCTCACGGAACTGTACAGAGACACTATTATCGTCATCTGAAGGGCGAAGAGACCTCCACAAACTCTGTGGCAACAATTTTTGCATGGACTGGTGCACTGAGAAAAAGAGGCGAATTAGACGGCAATAAAGATCTGATGGAATTCGCAGACAAGCTTGAGAAAGCTACTTTGGAGACGATCGAGAGCGGTAAGATGACAAAAGACCTTGCATTGATTACTTCTCTTGAGAATGTAACCGCGCTGAATAGTAAGGAATTTATTCTTGCAATCAGAGAAAAGCTGGATGAGATTTTATAATTTGTAAATGATTATGTCTCAAAACTGATAGATCGTATTTTATAAGATATATAATAAAAATGGGAGGAACCTGCATTATGCAAGTTCTTCCCATTTTTCATATAATCCCTCAAGTTCTTCGGTAATTGCGGCCTTCTCTTTGCTGAGTTTTGCACATTCTGCTACGTTGGTGCAGATATCCGGGAGAACCATGTTTTCGTCGATTTTTTTGTCTCTTGTTTCAAGTTCTTCAATGCGGGCTTCAACTTTTTTCAATTCATTTTCGCGTTTTCTTTTGGCGTGCCTGTTCTTCTTTCTGTTGTTGCCAGGAGAGTTTATTGTCAGATGCCTGTTTGGCTTCTGCGATTGCCTGGGCGGCAGCGGGTGCATATTTTTCAGTCAGTTCTTCTTTCTTTTCCAGATAATAATCATAGTCTCCGATATAATTTACGACTGCCTGGTTAGTCAGATCCAGAATTCTGGTAGCTGTCTGATTGATGAAATATCGATCGTGGGAGACATAGAACACGGTTCCGGTATAGCTGTTTAATGCCTCTTCCAGGATTTCCTTGGATGCGATATCAAGATGGTTGGTAGGCTCATCGAGAATCAGAAAGTTTGCCTCTGAAAGCATCAGCTTGGCGAGAGATACACGGCCTCTTTCTCCACCGGAGAGGGCAGAGATGAGCTTAAATACATCGTCTCCTGTGAACAGGAAAGCAGCGAGCATATTTCGAATCTCTGTTTCTGTAAGAGTAGGATAAGCATCAGAAATTTCTTCAAAGATAGTTTTCTCCATATGCAGTACGTGATGTTCCTGATCGTAATAGCCAATCTGAACTTTAGAACCAAGACTGAATCTGCCGCCGTCTGCATCAATCAGTCCATTGATGATCTTTAACATGGTAGTCTTACCGGTTCCGTTATTACCAATCAGAGCTACACGTTCTCCACGTTTGATCTCAAAAGAGATATCGCTGAACAGTGTCTGCCCTGGGAAAGATTTGGAAAGGTTCTCTACAGTGAGAACGTCGTTTCCGCTGATAAATCTTGGTTCCAGTGAGATTCGCATCTGGTTCTGGATTTCCTGTGGCTTATCGATACGCTGAATCTTATCCAGCATTTTTTCACGGCTCTCCGCGCGCTTAATTGACTTCTCACGGTTAAAGGATTTCAGTTTGGCAATAACAGCCTCCTGATGTTTGATATCACGCTGCTGGTTAAGATAAGCTTTATACTGCGCGTCACGAAGCTGTGCTTTTTTGAGTGCATAGGCGGAGTAATTTCCACTGTACATACGCATAGTGCCGGCTTCAATTTCCACTACCTTAGTGACTACCTTGTCAAGAAAATAACGGTCATGGGATACAATAAATACAGCTCCCGGATAGTTGAGCAGATAAGTTTCCAGCCAGGAAATACTCTCCATATCAAGGTGGTTGGTAGGCTCATCCAGCAGAAGGATATCCGGGCTGGAGAGAAGCAGTTTACCGAGAGCAACACGTGTTTTCTGACCTCCGGAGAGAGTTTCAATCTGGCGTTCGAAATCATCTTCGGTAAAGCCAAGACCTTTTAATACGCCCATGATCTCGCTTTTGTATGCGTATCCGTTTTCCAATTCAAACTGGTGGCTCAGTCTCGTATAAGTATTCATCAGACTGTCCAGAGCATCACCTGTGGTTGTTTTCATCTCCTGTTCCAGAGAACGCAGGCGATTCTCCATATCAATGATGTGCTGCTTGGTAGAAATCAGCTCCTCATAAATCGTGTGGTGTCCATGGATATCCTGGTACTGGGCGAGATATCCGATATTTTTATCTTTGGCAAGGACTACGTTTCCCGAATCAGGTGAGAGCTCGTGCATGATGATACGCAGCAGGGTAGTTTTACCGGCACCATTATTGCCAATCAGAGCTGCTTTTTCACGGTCTTCTATATGGAAACTGGCGTCTTGAAGGATGACTTTTTCGCCAAAAGATTTACAGATATTCTGACATGATAAAATCATAAGAATTCCTCCATTTATAATTTGTCCGCGTACTATTATAATCGAAAAAAGTTGTTTTTGAAAGTATTTTAAATGAATTTATCTATTTCTACAAAGATATTCGTTGCTTAGTAGTGCAATCCCAATTTGTTCCAGACTGCCGGAAATGATAGAAAGTTATAGATAAAAAATAGAAAATACCGTTTTATAAGATAGTTTCTGACGTAAATTGATAAAAAATGCAGAATTAGTTGGTGAAAAAGTACAGAATTAGTTTGACAATAAAATAACATCTGGGTATAATTGACATAGACAAGTTAAGGAGGGAAAATTTGTGGAAGCTAAAGAAATTTCAAAAGCGGTGATTAAACGTCTGCCACGTTATTATCGCTACCTCGGTGAGCTGATGGAGGAGAATGTTGAGCGTATATCTTCCAATGATCTCAGCAAAAAGATGCATGTGACAGCTTCCCAGATTCGTCAGGACTTAAATAATTTCGGCGGTTTTGGTCAGCAGGGTTATGGCTATAATGTACGTTATTTATACACAGAGATCGGCAAGATCCTTGGACTGGATACAGTACATCCGATGATTATTCTTGGTGCCGGTAATCTGGGACAGGCTCTGGCCAATTATGTGGACTTCGAAAAACGTGGTTTTAAACTGGTTGGTATTTTTGATGTAAATCCTGTACTTGAGGGAATTGCGGTGCGCGGAATCGAGATACAGATGTTAAGTGATCTTCCATTGTTTCTGAAGGAGAATGAGGTAGAGATTGCTATTTTGACTCTTCCGAAGAATAAAGCCAAAGAGATGGCGAAGATTTTAATTGATAATGGAATTAAGGCAATCTGGAACTTTGCACACATTGATCTGGATGCTCCGGAGGATGTAATGGTTGAGAATGTACATCTTTCAGAGAGCCTTATGACTCTGTCCTATAACCTGAGTGAATACAGGAAAGAGCACGAAGGCGAGTAGAACATGATGTGGAACACAAGGCTGTGGTCATCTGATCACAGCTTTTCTGAATTTAGCAGGATGATTTGGCTTATTCACAACTATAAAATGAAAGTGGATTTAAAATATCCGTCTGGCCAGAATGGCTGAGAAATTTATTCTGTATAAAATTACGTGGTGGAACAAATTAAATATTTGATGAAATACGGGAACATACGGGGAGGTGAACAGATGAGAGGAGTTGTGACTGCGGCAGAAATGAAGGCGCTGGATGCAAATACGATTGAGAAAGCCGGAATTCCTTCGCTGGTATTAATGGAGCGTGCTGCATTACAGACTGTTACAGAAATCATAAAGCGGGTGAATACGAAGGATAAAGAGAAAATCCTGGTGGTCTGCGGAACCGGGAATAACGGAGGAGACGGACTGGCAATTGCCAGATTACTCCATTTACACGGATTTAAAACGTGGTATTATATTGTTGGAAACGAAGAGAAAATGACAAAAGAAACTTCCAGTCAGCTTCGCACAGCAGAGTATTATCATACTCCACGGGTGCATAACCTGATTCTGAATGAATATACTACTATAGTAGATGCCATTTTTGGAGTTGGACTCAGCAGACCGATAGAGGGAAAATACGGAGAACTTATCAGCGAATTAAATCAGGCATCTGCGTTTAAAGTTGCGGTGGATATTCCTTCCGGGATTGATGCAGACACAGGATTCGAGAAAGGAATCGCTTTCCGGGCCAATCTTACGGTTACATTTGCTTTTCGAAAGAGAGGCCTGTGTTTCTATCCGGGGCGTATGTATGGTGGGGAGATCATTGTGGCGGATATTGGGATTTATTCAATGCCTGATAAGAAAATCCGAATGAATTACCTGGAAGGAGAAGACTTGAAAATGCTTCCGGACAGACTTCCCTATGGGAATAAGGGAACTTTCGGTAAGGTACTTTTGGTTGCAGGTTCTGAAGGAATGTGCGGTGCAGCATATTTAAGTGCTGCAGCTGCACTAAAGTGTTCGGCGGGCATGGTGAAGATCCAGACCGTGGAGGCAAATCGTGTTCCATTACAGACACTTCTGCCGGAGGCAATGATAACCTGTGATTTTGATGAGAGTAAAAATGAGAGAATGCTGGAATGGTGTGATGTGCTGGTGATCGGACCGGGGCTGGGAGCAAGTGCACAGAGCAGAGAGCGTGCTCAGTGGTTTCTGTCAAGAGCTGCTATGTGTGGAAAATCAGTTGTTCTGGATGCAGATGGATTGAATCTTCTGGCACTTCATGAGGACTGGAAGAGGTTTATCGGAGAGAATGTGATCGTCACGCCGCATATTGGCGAGATGAGCCGCCTGTGTGGAAAAAGTATTGGTGATATTCAGGATTGTCTGGTTCAGACAGCATTTGATTATGCAAAGGAAACAAAAGCAGTCTGTGTTTTGAAAGATGCATGTACTGTAGTGTCAGGTGCGTCAGAAGAGAGGTATCTGAATATTTCCGGAAACGCAGGAATGGCAACAGCTGGCAGTGGTGATGTACTAAGCGGCGTGATCGCAGGTGTGCTTTGTATGTATCTGAAAGCAGAAAGGAAGCCATCCATGGCGATGATGGCAGCCCTTGGTGTATATGTTCATGGGCTTGCCGGTGATCTGGCGGCTGAAACAGTAGGCCAGCGGGGTATGACAGCAGGAGACATTATCCGGTTTTTGCCGGAAATATTAAAATAAAGAATAACTGGTCGTAACAACGTGTGAATCGTTTATGAGCAGTTATGGCAGAGGATGAATTATTATGGAGAAAAATAACAGAGTGAAAGCAGTGATTTCTCTGGATGCCGTAGAACAGAATTTCAGGGAAATGAGAAAGAATATTGCAGAGGATACGAAGATGATCGCAGTGGTTAAGGCGGATGCTTATGGCCATGGTGCGGTACCAATCGCACATCTGATAGAGAATCATGATTATATCTGGGGATTTGCGGCTGCAACGGCAGAAGAGGCTGTTCATCTTCGTCAG
>NZ_JBWLUT010000027.1:0-2428 GCF_056504575.1 Blautia sp. CGZ-1-C1 | reverse complement strand
AGGAAGTACTATTTTTACATATGTCTGAAATACACTGCAACCGTCAATCTGTGCAGACTCCTCAATTTCGTAAGGAAGACCTCTGATATAATTTACAAGCAGAAATACTCCCTGCGTCAGGCTAAATGCTACATACAGAATAATCAGTCCCGCATGATTAAGCATATTTAACTTTGACATCATTTTGGTTACAGGCAACAATACTACCTGTGACGGAACAAATAACCCCATCATAATATAAAAATAAATTGTTTTATAATACTTCCGATTAAAGTTTCTTGCAATAGAATAAGAAACAGACGGATTTTACTAATGTCTTAAACTTTTTCAGTGAATTCAATGAAATTGACAAAATCAGTGATGTTACAATTACACCAATCACCAGCAATACACTGTAAATCACCGTTGTTTTTATAGCATTCCAAAAGTATGGATTTTTGAGCAATATCTTATAATTCTTCCACCCGATAAAATTAATTTTCTGAACCATTCCATCCCAGTCTGTAAAACTGTATCGGATACCATTGATCACAGATATCACATAAAAAAATGTATAAAGTACTACCGGTATTAGGGTAAACAGAAAAAACGTCACTCTGCCCGATAACTTTTTTCTTTTTGTATTATTCATATAGCACCCCTCTTAAAAGGCTTTGTTTATTATTATCGCAAGATAGGAAAGGAATCTATATGCTGCATCTTTTTCCTTATCACTTGCCTGTGCGGATACACAAATTGCAGCATCAATACCGGATAAGCACTTGGTATCATCATAAGTATCATTTGGAAGTGGGAATACACCGATTTCCAGATTCGGGTTAATAGACTGGATAGTTCCTCTCGCATAAGAACCTGTAATCGTCATTGCATGGTTTTTCTAACAAAGAAAATGAATGTTATATTAGCATTTCCTGTCAACTTGAAAACGAATTACTTCATTTTCTGGTTGCTGATAACGGAAGTGGAATGTCGCCGGAACAATTAAAAGTTTTACAGGATTGCAACAAAACTTCTCCAAAAGGGCATCACTCCATCGGACTTGCAAATGTAAATCAAAGGTTACGCAGTTATTATGGAGAAGAATATGGGCTTTTGGTAGACAGTATACCTGGCGAAGGTACTATTATTGATATTGTACTGCCTTCCTCAGCCATTAATATAGAGCCTTCTTTTTTTCAACCTGAATTATCCAGAACCGTATCTTTGTCTCAGAATCCTTCACAATAATAAAAAAATACCAGCAAATAAAAGCTGGTATTTTTTAACAAAAATATCGAATTTCTCCAAAACGGTTTAACCACTCATCAATAATATCGGAACTATTGGCTTCTATCATTCTCATTAACCTTTTCAGTATCTTTTCCGGAATTTTAGAATTATTATTGCTGAGAATAGTTTTTCCAGTACTGGTAATCCATATTTTAGTAGCTATTGCACTGGCTCTTCCTTCTGATATATGAACATGAATTGGTTCTAAGGGATCTCCTTCATTGGACCAAAAATAAATACTATATGGTCCAATCCTAAGAATTTGCGGCATTTAAAATGCCTCCTTCCTGCGAAAATTCAATAATAAGATGAGCATTATTTCTGATTAACTGCTTAAAATATGCCATCTCGGTATCGGAATATCCTTCAATATCCTCCCACCTATAATCAGGAAGCCAGCATGTAGCATTGTGGAATCCTCCAAATTCATCAGGAGTTTCTATATAGACTTTTACTTTCCCATCTGCTTTCATTTCCGAATGAGTAATTTCTGTATCATCATTCAATGTCATAAACGGATACATCATAATTGCATTCATCCCTTCTTCATTTAATTTACCTGATTATAGCACAGATTTCATTAATCATCTATGGTTTTTCTCAAAGGGCTTCCAGTTGGACAGGAAAATATTCAGTCCGAAGCCTACTGCCAGAGCCCATGCAGATGCCCATGCGGTTCCCTGAGTTGCGAGGACTGCTGCCATTACGCCTGCGATCATCTTGTCTCTGTCGCTCTTGCAATAATCCATACCAATTCTCGCACATACAAATGCCTGGAACATCAGAGTGATGGATGAGCCTACGCCGAAGATCGGGCGGAAGAAGCTTACTACCGGGATAATAAGCACGCTTAAAAATGTCGCCAGGCGGAAAGAAGACATTCCTCCAAGAAGGGATTTCATTGCTTTCTTTCCTTCTTTGTATCTCATAGATACAGATACAGTCATCCCTACCCATAACGGACCGGAAAGTGGCGGAAATGGTGCAATGATGGAAAGAATCAGGTTTCTCAGACCGCTGATCATATTGGAGCGGCTGGAATTGAAATCAATGTATTCATCATCACGAGCCTGTCGTGCTTCTGTAACCAGGGTTTCTGTTGTGACAAAATCACCAAATGCGATAACATAGCATACCAACGCAAGTGGTAAAGCTCTTA